>CACXDV010000249.1 GCA_902766585.1 uncultured Ruminococcus sp. | reverse complement strand
TTTTTTTATTGACAGATGAAGATGCTGTGCGAAGAATTGAATTTTTTGGTTCGGAGCATGATATAACCGCGGACTCCTTTCCGCGAATCAGCTTTTTTATTCCTGCTGTAAATTATCATGCTGCGGAGCTTTTCGGAGACCTTTGCGGCATTTTTCCTGTACTGTTTGAAAATGATAGACAGACCTTTTCCGTTCCGCTGAAATATCTTACAGCCGGTGACATGGAAATAAATGATATGATAAAATCCCCTGATAACGATTCCCGCTGCAATGCTCTTATTACGGCAATAACGAGATACGCGCTGCCATTTCTTGAAAAAGCGGGAAGCGTCCGCGGATTTCTTGATAAATTTGAAGAAGGCAGGCTTCCTTTTGATGACAGGTGGATAGTATATATTATCAGCGCATACTGCCTTGAAAATGAAACGGATAAGGCTATCCTTACCGCTGAGAAGTTTTTCGGAAGAATCGGACTTGAAAATCTCCGGCAGAGAATATGCACAAGGATCAGCAATTGATACTTTTAATAAAAATGCGGACATCGCTTTCCCTCAGATGTTTAAGAGGTATGCAAAGCTCTCTTGATGAATAAATATAAAGGCACATCGTACAGGTGTGCTTTTTTCTTTGTAAGGGGTTCTGTTTTATTATGATTTTCTGTATGCTTCCGAAGGGTAAATAATAGCTTCTGAGCTTCATTTTTTTGCAGGTGCGGATGCAGATATGATTTTCACAGACCGAAGCGTAATAGCCCTTGAAGGTGATTATGACAAATATCATTCTTCTCAGGAACAGAGGTACAAGGCACAATATAAGCGTTCCCGGCGAACCGAAGCCAAGCACAATGCAGAATATCCCTCCCGCTGAAATGCACATTATCTCTATGAGGTATAAGGCAATATATGAAAAAACAGCTTTACGGGGCGGAGATATGATGACTTTTTCTTTTCCGTCAAATTTAAAGACATTGTTTTTCAGCTCCAAAAATAAACGGTCAGGCTGTGCAGGGGCAAAGAGATTCTTCTCCCTGCCTCTTGGTTCATATCCGGCGGTGTAAAGAAAAATATTGTTTCTTTTCAGCAGATACATCAGTCCGCTTTGCTCCTTTACAAGCGCACAGATGCCGTCAAGTCTTGAAAAGGATATTACCCTTGTGAGTATTCCTCTTTCCGTCACGGCATATTTTCCGCTTACGGACGATGAAAGCTTCATAAGTCTTAATGCTCTTATCAGTACCGCCGTAAGCCATAGCGAGAAAAAAAGTCCTGAAAAAATAAGTATGCTTCCGGGGCTGAATGAGTGAAGAAGTCTTAACGAAATATCATAGCCGGCGGTCAGGGCTTTTGCGCCGTTTCCGGTAACGGCGGCAGCCTGACTCAGTACGGGTATCAGCAGGAATGCATCCGCTGCAGGTTCGGATAAAAATGCGGCGGAAAAAAGCGCGCCAAAAATATTGCAGCGGTACAGAGGCTCATTCCTTCCGGAAAAAAGCTTCTTGACTCTTGCAGCATTTTTCAGCGGGAGACAGACGGGTATATCCCTGTATCTCCGGAGAACAGCGGCAGTATCGAGGAATACCGATACGCCGCCCGTAAGCCTTTCTGTCAGTCCCTGTGAAAAGGTAAGCACCCGAAGCCTGTTATACGGAACTGTAAATATCCTTCTGCTGAGTATACCGTTTTTCAGCTTGATTCCGTTTGGTGTCAGCCTGTAGGTAATGCTTCTGTAGGACAGTATGCCCCATAAAAGCATTACAGAGGTAAAGGCGGTGCCGATGCTGACGGTCGCGGGGGAGATATCCGCCGGATGCATAAGAAGCTGCTCTATCAGGGGTATGACGGATATGACCGCAGACAATCGCAGTTTTTTCAGCGCGGCTGAATAATGCATATGTCTGTATAGCTTTTTACGCTTCATTGTCCCGTCTCCTTTTTTTGCTGATTATCCTTTCTCCTGTATGCAGTTTTAGTCCGTGTATCGCTTCTCGGCTTCCTTCGCACAATATTATCAGAGTGCAAAGACCGTACAGCCTGTCCGACGGAGTAATTATCAGTATGCAGTATTCAATGCTGCTGTAATCAATGAATACCGAGCTTTTGAAAAACAAGCCCCTTTTGATGAATATGCCCTTGCTTTGAAGCGAGCAGTATTCAGAACTGCACAGGGCGGGAATATAAAAGGACGATATCACAAAGAAAAGCACTGTCCATATGATCAGCAGAAAAAATGCAGCGGTTATGCCTGTAAAATAAGCGGAAAGAACAGTAAGGATCAGGAGAAATGTGTAAATGATTATTACTTTTATCCTCAGGCAGTTTTGAAAAAGCGGAGAGATGATATTTCCGGCAGTCATTATGGTTTTCCTTATCGGCAGATGATTTGTTATTATTATGTACTTTTTTGCCTGCGGATAATCATAAATTTCATTTACTATAGAAATTATCCTGAATTTAATCGTAATTGTAACAATATTGAAATTGACTAACTGCGGATTTCATTGTAAAATAAGTTATGTATTTTTAATATTCTGAAACAGGAAGATGAAATATTATGAACAGAACTCAAGAGGCTGCGATGCTGATGTCATCACTTTCTATATATAAGGGGATAATGCAGCGTACCGTACCCGGAGCATATTACAGACTTCTTTGTGCTGTCGATTCGCCTGTGCATGAATTTCTCAGAGCATGGGGCGAGTTTGTTGCGCTTCTGTGTGACAGGGGCTATTCCGATTCTCTGGCAAAATGTCTCTCGGAGGCGGCTTTGTTTGATGAAAATGCTTTTTCGAGAGCTTGCGCGGCAGGCAGGTATTCTGAGCTTAAAAAGCAGGATATGGACGCTGTTCAAAGAGATATTGCCGCAATAAATAAAATAAGCCGTATCAGTCCCTCGGATATTATAAATGATTATTGCTGCAAGGACGTTCTCGGTACTGTTGCCGTTACCCTTCCGAAGTGGGAAACGGGAAAGCCCGTTGAGCAGTTCAGGGATGAAAAAAATGCGGCGGCGCTTCTTGCCGAATATTATAAGGGACATGGCTGCGGAATGTTCGCACGTTACAGAGCGTTTATCTGGCGTGACGGAAGTATTGAGCCTGTGGTTTTCCCCGATACAGTATCACTGTCCGAGCTTAAGGGCTATGAACTGCAAAGGAAGCTCGTTATCGACAATACCACTGCCTTTCTGGGCGGAGCTGTCTGCAACAACTGTCTTTTATACGGCGACAGGGGTACAGGTAAATCATCAACGGTAAAGGCGATACTTAATAGCTGCTATAAAGACGGTCTCCGTATGGTCGAGATGCCGAAGGACAGGCTCGGAGAATTTCCTGTGCTGGTAGATAAAATAGCGGGACTGCCGCTTAAATTCATAATCTTTATAGATGACCTTTCATTCAGCAGTGAGGATAAGAGCTATGCCGAGCTTAAGGCTGTGCTTGAAGGCGGACTTGCTGCGAGACCTGATAATACGCTTATCTACGCTACATCAAACCGCCGTCATCTTATTAAGGAAAGCTTTTCCGACAGGGACGGCGACGACCTGCACAGAAATGATTCAATGCAGGAGACGCTTTCGCTTTCGGACAGGTTTGGTCTTAGTATCAATTTCAGCAAGCCGGATAAGAAGGAATATCTTAAAATAGTACTCAGCCTCGCCGGAAAACCGGATAATGAGGAATATAATAATTGGCTTGCCGCTGCGGCAGAGCAGTGGGCTTTGGAAAGAGGAGGACGTTCACCGAGGTGTGCGCGCCAGTTTATTGCCGCTGTTGAGGCGGGTATTGTCAAAAGGAATTAAGGAGTAAAGAGATATGAAAAAGATAATTTCGATAATTGCGGCAGCGGCAATATGCCTTTCGGCAGCCGCCTGCTCTGCTGTTTCCAACGGGGAATATCCTGTAAGCATCGCCGGCTATACAATCAAGGAAAAGCCCAAAAGAGTGGTATGTCTGAGTGACTCAATTGCCGATATACTTATTACCTGCGGTTTTGCGGATTCGATAAAGGCAAGGTCGGACGAATGTACACAGCAGGAGCTTGCCGGAATACCGACAGTAGGCTCAAAAACTGCGCCGAGTATTCAGAAAATTGAGGATATCGAGCCGGATCTTATTCTTATAGATAATTCTGTTGTCAATCTGCCGGTCTCAACTCTTACTGAGGAAAATTATACGGTTTTAAATATGATAACGGCACAGACCGGAGATGACCTTAAAGTACTGTATGAAAGCCTCGGCTCAATGATGGACGGTACCGAAACAGGCAGAAAAAAGGGAGAAAAGAAGGCTGCGAATCTTCTGATAACCCTTTCCGATCTGCAGAGGATCGTTCCTCAGAGGGATGTACCGGTCACGGGCTGCTATCTTTATGATGTTAAGGGAAATGCCGCTTCATCGGGCAGCTTCTGCGGCAGACTTTTTGAATATGCCAATATGATAAATATTTGCTCGGACTTTATGTCAAATGAGGATATTCTTAATGCTGTAAGGCGCGATAATCCTAAATTCATTTTCTGTCCGGTAGGTGTCAAGTCCGCTATCCTTTCGGAGAAAAATTTCCAGGCTGTTGATGCTGTTAAAAACGGTGATGTCTATGAAATAGATGAAAATGTTTTCAGCAGACAGGGCGAGACTATGACTGAGGTGCTTTCATTTATTATAGAAACGGTATATCCGGAGGTGGCATCCGGCAGCAGCGAGCAGTCAGAGGCTTCACAGCAAAGTAAGCCGGAAAGCAAAACCGAAAGCAAACCCGAAGAAAGCAAAACCGAAAGCAAACCCGAAGAAAGCAAAACTGAAAGCAAACCCGAAGAAAGCAAAACTGAAAGCAAGCCCGAAGAAAGCAAAACTGAAAGCAAACCCGAAAGCAAGCCCGAAGAAAGCAAACCCGAAAGCTCACAGGTCAAGGCTGATGATTCGCTTGTGATAAATGATTATACAGCTTACGGTCAGGGTGAAATGGGCGATGATGTCGTAAAGATACAGACAAGGCTCAAGGAGCTTGGCTTCGGTAAATTTGAAAACGGCATAACAGACTTTTACGGAGAGCAGACTGCTGTGGCTGTTAGGGCTTTTGAAAAGCAGAACGGTCTTACAGAGGACGGTTATGCAGAGCATGACGATCTGGTCCTTCTTTTCTCGGATAAGGTAAAGCCTATGCCGAAATCAGCGGAGCAGAGTGCTGCTGAAAATCAATAAATACAGACTGCTGTACAAATTCAGGTACAGCAGTCTTTTTTTTTGCCGTAATTCGGCAGGTATGATAATTTCACATCATTAAAAGGTCTTTATAATACTATTGACAAATCGTAATTCGGGTGTTTTTGTAATAAAATGTTGAAACCGGTTTATTATCAACAATGACAAAATTGTAATAATTGGCTTGAATACAAGGTTTTCAACCTTTTCAACATTTGAATGTTGAAAAGTTAAAACGAGAGGGTGGAAAAAGTTGATTTTTCAACAGTGATTCTGAATACTATAATACTATTGACAAAAAAATGGCTGCCGCATTCGGAATAATGCGGCAGCTCATATATCAGTATTATCTTATAACAAGCTCACCGTTTTCCATATCAATGGTAAGCACTGTTCCCGGCTCAATATCATCGGATATGAGCTTTCTTGCGAGAAGCGTTTCAACTCTGGACTGAAGGAATCTCTTAAGAGGTCTTGCGCCGTAGATCGGATCATAGCCGTTGTCAATAATATAATTCTTGGCATCATCAGTTACCTTAAGATCAAGCTGCTTGTCCTCAAGACGCTTATCAAGGGCAGAAATGAGAAGGTCAACGATACCGGAAATGTTCTCCTTTGTGAGAGGCTTGTAGAATACGATCTCATCAAGTCTGTTGAGAAATTCCGGACGGAAGCTGCGCTTAAGGATATTTGTAACAGCCTTTCTTGCAGTTTCGCTTATCTCACCCTTGTCATCAATGCCTTCGAGTATCATGTCTGAGCCGAGGTTGGAGGTGAGAATGATAATGGTATTTTTAAAATCTACTGTCCTGCCCTGGCTGTCGGTAACACGGCCGTCATCAAGCACCTGTAGGAGAATGTTGAATACATCAGGATGAGCCTTTTCCACCTCATCAAAGAGGATAACGGCATAAGGCTTGCGGCGGACTGCCTCTGTAAGCTGACCGCCCTCATCATAGCCTACATATCCGGGAGGCGCTCCTATAAGACGGGATACGGAGTGCTTCTCCATGTATTCACTCATATCAAGTCTTATCATGCTTTTTTCATCATCAAACAATGCCTGTGCAAGTGCCTTTGCAAGCTCTGTCTTGCCTACACCTGTCGGACCGAGGAAAAGGAAGGAGCCGATAGGTCTTTTAGGATCCTGTATGCCGGCGCGTGATCTCAGTATCGCATCGCATACCTTCTCAACGGCTTCATCCTGACCGATAACTCTCTTGTGAATGGTATCATCGAGGTGGAGGAGCTTTTCTCTTTCGCCCTCCATGAGCTTCGATACGGGGATACCTGTCCAGCGGGCTACTATCCTTGCGATCTCTTCTTCTGTTACTCTGTCGCGGAGAAGTGTATTTTTAAGCTCCTCTGCCTTCTTTTCCTCCTCTGCAAGCTCCTTCTGGAGGGGAGGAAGCTTTCCGTATTTCAGTTCGGCTGCTTTTGCAAGGTCATATTCATTCTGAGCCTTCTCTATGAGCGCATTGGTATGCTCGATCTCCTCACGGAGCTTCTGTACCTTTTCAATGCCCTGCTTTTCATTTTCCCATTTCGCCTTCATGGAATTGAATTCCTCACGGTGATTTGCAAGCTCCTCGCGGATCTGTGCAAGATGCTCCTGTGAAAGCTTGTCTGTTTCCTTTGTAAGAGCAGCTTCTTCTATTTCAAGCTGCATTATCTTATGGGAGATCGTATCCATTTCGATAGGCATACTGTTCATTTCTGTCTTGATAAGCGCACAGGCTTCATCAACGAGGTCAATAGCCTTATCGGGAAGGAAACGGTCGGAAATATAGCGGTTTGAAAGAACTGTCGCGGCAATAAGCGCCTGATCCTGTATCTTGACACCGTGATATACCTCATAGCGTTCCTTAAGACCTCTCATTATAGAGATACAGTCCTCTACGGTCGGTTCGGGAACAAGAACGGGCTGGAAACGGCGCTCAAGTGCGGGATCCTTTTCTATATACATACGATATTCGTTTAGCGTTGTTGCGCCTATACAGTGCAGTTCGCCTCTTGCCAGCATAGGCTTGAGAAGGTTTCCCGCATCCATTGCGCCGTCGGATTTTCCTGCTCCGACGATCGTATGAAGCTCATCTATAAAGAGTATGATATCTCCATTGCTCTTTTTAACTTCATTAAGGACTGCCTTTAATCTTTCCTCAAATTCGCCTCTGAACTTTGCGCCGGCAATAAGCGCGCCCATGTCGAGAGAGAAAAGACGGCGGTTCTTGAGGTTATCGGGAACATCTCCCTTAACTATACGAATTGCGAGTCCTTCGGCAATTGCTGTTTTGCCGACACCGGGTTCACCGATAAGACAGGGGTTATTCTTTGTTTTGCGGGAGAGGATGCGGATAACATTTCTTATTTCCTCATCTCTTCCGATAACGGGATCAAGCTTCTGCTGACGTGCCAGCTCAACAAGATCCTGACCGTATTTTTTCAGAACATCATAGGTATCCTCCGGAGTATCTGTCGTTACGCGCTGATTTCCTCTTACCTCCTTGAGAGCGTTGAGGAAGGCGGGAATGGTTATGCCCGCATTATCAAGGATACGCTTGATATTATCCTGGGGCTTCATAAGTATTCCCAGCATAACGTGTTCGACGGAAATATAATCATCCTTCATATTATCCGCCTGATGTGCAGCCTCGGTAAATGCATCATCCGTTTCCTTTGAAATGTAGATGCGGCTTGCATCCACTCCGCTTCCCGATACCTTCGGAAGCTTATCGATCTCCGCTTCAAGTTCTGATGAGATAAGCTCGCGTGATGCGCCAAGCTTCTTTACAAGCTCGGAAATAAGACCGTCCTGCTGCTGCATGAGAGCAAGAAGAAGATGCTCCTGTCTTATTTGCTGATTGCCGTATTCCGAGGAGATCCCCTGTGCATTTTTCAGGGCTTCCATGCTTTTTTGTGTAAGTTTCTGAAGATCCATAAATAATACCTTCTTTCAAAAGAAAAATTCTGACTTGCTGTTAATAAGTCGGCTGGATCATTCCTGCCTCCTTATGCTACAGTTGAGGTCTACATCTATATTCTATCACATAAATTTTAAAATGCAATACTTTTGCTCAAACAAATACAAAAAATTGTACAGAAAATTATTTTTAGTAAAAAAATGCGGCTGCCGTACCCTTTTGACCGGGTATGACAGCCGTCTTTTTATTTGACAGATTACTTTTAGCTTTCTCTGATCTTTATGGAATTGATAACAGGCTGCTGTTCAAACGGGATAGTGCCGTTATTATCCGTGGGCTTTGCATCGGTGCAGACCTTGTCAACGATCTCAATTCCCGAGGTGACTTTTCCGAAGGCGGCGTATTTGCCGTCAAGAAATGCAGAATCCTTATGAACTATAAAAAACTGGGAGCTTGCGCTGTTGTAGTCACCGGAGCTTCTTGCCATTGAAATTGTGCCGCGGACATGGGATATGGGATTTTCATAGCCGTTTTCAGAAAACTCTCCGACAATTTTCTTATCTGAGCCTCCTCTTCCTGTTGCTGTGGGATCGCCGCCCTGCATCATAAAGCCCTCCATTATACGGTGGAAAGTAAGTCCGTCATAAAAGCCTGAATTTGCAAGGTTTATGAAATTCTTTACCGTTTCGGGTGCAGCTTTCTGATCAAGCTCTACCGTAATAAGTCCGTAGTCCTTTATGTCGATATCGGCAAAATAGGTTTTTCCTTCTTCGAGCGTTGATGATGCTTCTGTTGAAGCCGCGGAGCTTTGCTGACCGGTGCCGCTGCCGCCGGTAAATGCGGCTATCAGCGCTATTGTGGTTATAACGGCAATGGCAGCCATAAGTCCGATAATAAATGAAATCAAGGCTGAGTTTTTCTTTTTTGGGGGAGCAGCATTTTTTTGTGAGGAAGCGGTTTTTTTTGCTGTGCTTTTCTTTTTCTTCTTTTTTGCCATAGTAAACATTTCCCTTCAAAAAATAATATAACAGCACTAATGATATCATATTTTTTTGATTTTTTCAATTGCCGGAATAAGCTTTGGGGATAAATTTAATTTTTTTTATTATTTTATTTTTTTTTCTGCCTTTTGAGGTAGAAAAGCTATTTTATTCTTCCGGATAGTGAAGGGAGGTGATCGGCTGTTGAAAAGATCCAAAGGTCTTACAGCAAGAGAAAAGCTCTTTTGCAGCTGTTATGTCAATTGCGGAAATTATAAGGAAGCTGCGGTTCTGGCGGGCTACAGTCAGCCTGAAAAGGCGGTATCATTTCTTACTATGAGAGATGACATAAATGAAATGATAGCCCGTATATACAGAGCAAGAGCAGAGGACCGCCGCGAAAAGGCGCGCGCAGGCTATGAAAGGCTTGCTTTCGGAAGTATTTCCGATGCGGTCAGGCTTATGTTTGAGGAGGAGCTGTCAGGAGAGGTTCTTGCATCATATGACCTTTTCAATGTCGCGGAAATAAAAAGACCGAAGGACGGCGCTATGGAAATCAAATTTTTCGACAGGCTCAAGGCTCTTGAAAAGCTTGAAGAGTCGGATATGCCGGAGAAAAACAGCGTATCCGAATTCTATTCCGCGCTGGTCGGCGGTCTTGAAGGACAAAAGAAAGGAGAAAATGACAGTGATAACAATGCATGAATTTTTTTATCCGGCGGGAGGTGCATGAATGGGCTACAGGAATTTTTCGCCCAAGCAGCTAAAGGCTCTCAGATGGTGGTGTGACAGCGGTGAAGACTATGACGGTATCATCTGTGACGGCGCTGTGCGAAGCGGAAAGACACTTTGCATGAGTGTTTCATTTGTTTCATGGGCTATGCTGAATTTTAACGGCGGAGCATTTGCTGTTTGCGGAAAGACTATACGCTCGGTCAAAAGAAATCTTGTTGCTCCGCTTCTGTCTGCTCTCAGGGATATAGGCTTTGAAATTCATGACAGGCTTTCATCAAATATTTTTGAAGTATCATGCGGCGGAAGAAAAAATATTTTCTATCTTTTCGGAGGACGCGATGAAGGCTCGGCTGCCTTGATACAGGGCGTTACGCTATGCGGAGTGCTGTTTGATGAGGTGGCTTTAATGCCGCGTTCCTTTGTTGAACAGGCTGCAGCAAGATGCTCGACAGACGGTTCAAAGCTCTGGTTCAACTGCAATCCCGAATATCCTCAGCATTGGTTCAATACCGAATGGATAAAAAAAGCAAAGGAAAAAAGGCTTTATTATCTTCATTTTGCCATGGAGGATAATCCCTCACTTTCTCCCGCAATGCTTGCCCGTTACAGAAAGCTTTATTCGGGCAGCTTCTATCAGCGTTATGTCCTCGGAAAATGGGTTGCTGCCGAAGGACTTGTATATCCATTTATGTCTGATGAGGGTATGATATATGACGTTCCGAAGGGGGATTTTGATGATTATGTCATTTCCTGTGATTACGGTACGGTCAATCCCTCATCATTCGGATTATGGGGACTTCATGCGGGAATATGGTACAGAATAGACGAATACTATTACAGCTCCCGCCGTGAGGGCTGCTCCCGCACTGATGAGGAGCATTATGAAGGCTTGTGTCAGCTTGCGGGAAACAGGGAGATATCCCGCGTAATAGTTGATCCGTCTGCGGCAAGCTTTATTGAGGTCATAAGACGGCATGGAAAATTCCGTGCAGAAGCGGCAAAAAATGATGTTATAGACGGCATCAGACAGGTCAGTACGGCTCTTAAGCAGGGAGATATAAGAATATGCCGATGCTGCAGGGATTGTATACGGGAGTTTGGTCTCTACCGCTGGGAAAGCAGCGGAAAGGATGCTCCCGTAAAGGAAAATGATCATGCTATGGATGATGTGAGATATTTCGCTGCAACATATCTCAATAACAGCAGCGATGAAGGTATTTTTGTTTTCGCTATGGATAGATAAGAGTAATGTCATAAACTTGATCTGATTGGGGCTCTGCCCCAAACCCTGTGAGGGGCTCCGCCCCTCAACCCCGCCGCCTTTGAAAAGGCGGGCGAAACTTTTATGTTTTGTTAAGTTTATGACATTATAGATAAGGGAAGGGGGGTAAGAATTTGAAATGGAAAAGTAAAAGTAAAAGTAATGATGCTCCGCCGGTACAGACGGCATCAGGCAGAAGCAATGATTCTCTTTACGGTCTGATAAGAAGCTGCCGTCCGTTATCCTTTGAAAAAAGTCTTTACCGTTCATTGAGGGAGGCTGTACCCGTAATAGATGCGGCGATATATAAAACAGTCCGTCTTGTCGGAGGCTTTCATGTTGTATGCGGACAGGATGCTCAGAAGGGGCTTGATAATTTTCTTGATAATGTCAGGGTGAACGGTATTTCCGCCGGCATCGACAGCTTTCTTGCTGTTTACCTTGAACAGCTTCTCACCTATGGAACGGCTGTGGGTGAAATAGTTTTAGGTTATGACGGGGGTATTGCCGCTCTTTATAACAGCTCTCTCGATGATATTGACCTTTGCTGCGGTGATAATCCGCTTGATGTGACTATCAGCGCGGTCGATACTTACGGCAATAAAACTCCGGTGAAGCATCCCGAACTGATTCTTTGCAGCGCGATAAGTCCGGAGCCGGGCAAGCTTTATGGTACGTCAATTCTCAGGGGACTGCCGTTTGTCAGCGATATTCTTCTGAAAATACTGAACGCCATAGGTACAAACTGGGACAGAGTAGGTAATGTCCGCTTTGCTGTGACATACAAGCCTTCGGAAAATGACAGGAATTATACAAAGGACAGGGCTATGCAGATCGCTTCGGAATGGAGCAAGGCAATGAAAAGCCGAGAGCCGAGGGATTTTGTTTCTGTAGGCGATGTGAGCATAAAGGCAATAGGTGCCGATAATATCATACCCGACAGTCAGGTGCCTGTAAGGATCATTATGGAGCAGATTATTGCAAAGCTTTCGCTTCCGCCGTTTATGCTCGGTCTTACTTGGTCATCGACTGAGAGAATGTCATCACAGCAGGCGGATATGCTGACAAGCGAGCTTGAATATTACAGAAGGATACTCGGCGGTATCATCAGAAAAATTTGCTCTGTATATCTCAGACAGAGGGGCTTTGATGATAATACGGATATCATATGGGATAATATCAATCTCCAGGATGAAACGGAGCTTGCCAAGGCAAGACTTTACAATGCCAGAGCAGAGGAAATAGAAAACAGGCTCAAAGGAAAGGAAGAAAACTAATTTGGATAATTCAGTGAAAAATCTCAGGGACGGTGAGCTTGATCTTATCAATAAATATGCCCGCCGTCCTTTGAAGGAGGAGGAGGTCTATGCATTCAGTCTTGTTTTGTGCGATAACGAGATCGACAGGGACTATGAAAGATTTTCCTCAGAGGCTCTTGATAAGCTTGCAGAGCTTTTTGTGGGCGTTACGGGCGTAATGGACCATGACGCAAAAAGCGAAAAGCAGACTGCGCGCATTTTTTCCTGCAGGACAGAATTGCCTGCCGGAAGGCTTACATCCGACGGAATACCCTACAAATGCCTTACCGCAAGGGCATATATGGCAAGAACTCAGAAAAATGCCGATCTTATTGCCGAACTTGACAGCGGTATAAAAAAAGAGGTAAGCGTTGGCTGTTCCGTGGGAAAGAGGATCTGCTCCGTTTGCGGGTGCGATAACGGGGGCTGTGAGCATATCAGAGGAAAAAGCTATAACGGTAAGAAATGCTTTATGGAGCTTGCTCAGCCGGCTGATGCCTATGAATGGTCATTTGTTGCCGTGCCTGCACAGAGAGCGGCAGGCGTGATAAAGTCTTATAAAAAAGGAGAAATGAAAATGGATATTGAACAGAAGCTTTTCAGCGGAGTACAGCAGAGCTTTTCCGCCGATGAGCTGAATATTCTTGCAGACAGATTCCGCGCCCTTAAGGAAAAGGCAGCGGACGGCGAAGCCTACAGAAGAAGGCTTGAGACTGATATAAATAAATACGCTGCGATCGCGCTGCCTGAACTGAGGCATGATACCCTTGATGTGATAACGCGCAAAATGAGCGCTGTACAGCTTGAGGAACTGAGTAATGCCCTTGCAAAAAGAGCAGACGGCTTTGCTCCGCCGAAGCCTCAGCTTGCAGCGCGCAGCAATTCGGATAATAAGGACTATAA
>CACXDV010000248.1 GCA_902766585.1 uncultured Ruminococcus sp. | reverse complement strand
TCTTGTGTTAAGCCCTTTTCTTTTCTTAATTTTGCAATGAACTCTCCTGTTTTTACAATATCCATAGATCATCACCTCATACATATTATAACACTCTTGATAATAATTGTCATTACCATAAAAAGCGAATTATTGGACATTAATATATCTTTGAAAAATAACCGATCGGAGTGACATTTGTGCAACTGGCAGCGCAGATAACACCTATCAGGATTATAGGCTTGTGAGCGCTATGAAGGAGCTTGCGCAGAGGTTACATATAGGGAAATGAGCAAAGCCACTCGGATGATGAGTCCGGGTGGCTTTAGTATATCTGTTATTAATTTATAGTATAATTTCTTTGATTTTTGCTTTTCAGCTTGTCTGGAATTGTCAAAGTGATCTGTTTTGTTCCGACCGTGGGGTTTACATATCTTTCCATCACATAACGCTCAAAAAGCATTAATACTTTTTTTCAATCCAGAACACATCTCCGGCATTTGCCGTATAGAGAGTCATTTTCTGCTCGACATTTCCCATCAGGGAATTAAAGCATTTTGCATAAGCCTCCTGCTGGGGCTTATACTTTTCGATCAGCCTGCTTTCATAGGTTTTATCATCCTCGCGGACAGTCCTTTTTTCATCAGTATATCTTTTTCTGTCCGATTTGTAGTCGATAATACAGGCTGGCTTATCCTCCATAAATACAATAAGATCGGAATATCCCGAGAAGTATGCCTTTGATGCTTTCTCACTGTCCTCCAGATTGCTTTTGATGAGCTTCATCATATCATCCTTATCGTCGAATACACAGAATATCGGTGTTTCCATTGCTGTTTGCGCGCCTTGATACCTGCTTTCAAATTCTTTGACAAAGCATTCAAGATTTTCGCGTATCGGTTGATAATAATTTTCAAAGGCATCCTTATCTGTTTTGATCTCAAGAATAGCCTGAACCACAAAGGACTCCAATGCTTTTTCATCTGTTGGATTATTTGCCTTTCTGTTAGCCAGATACAGTTCAAACGCACGGTGCATAATCGTTCCGTATTCCGCGCCGTTTTGCTTTCGCTTTTCCTTTGTTTTTCCGGCATCATCGTGTTCGTCGATAACTTCCGATTCTTTTTCTTTGGCAAGTTCGGTATTTTCTTCAGCTGTAATATCCGGAACTGTGGCGTCTTCGGACGGGACAGTCTTTTTCTGCCACATTACAAGCTGCTTTATTCTGCCGAACAGATCCATTGCTTCCGTAGTTGTATTTTCAGGTTCGTCTTGTTCTTTTTCGGGAGCAGAAGCTTTCTCGTCCTTGGATTTTTCCTTCTTTTCCAGACTGCTGGGGCTGGTGCTGATATTGTGTATCATCTGTTCATATTTTGATATTTGTTTTTGATCCAGAATATATTCTGCAGGGACAGAGAATGCAGTCTTTGTTACCCTGCCCTTCAAGATATCCGACAGCTTCACTGAGCAGTCTTGCGCTGTCATACAAGCCTTTATCGTTCAGGAATTTTTCATATTCATCCTTCAGCTGCCATACGTCAAATCCTTCGGTTTTCACACGGTCAGTACATTCATTCATCCGGAGCATATTGATAATTCTCAGCAATTCATCTGCGGTATTTTTAGTAAGCATTTCCCTGCTGAATTTGGACTCCCTGCGGATCATGCTCATAATGATACCGGAAGCAGTATTACCTGAGATCGGCTGAACAGATATTCTTTTCAGTTCGTCAATGCTTTTGCTTTTTGCGAGAGCCTCCGCAACAATGGGCAGCGCTATTTCAACAATGCTTTTTTGCTCTACACCTGCGATACCGCCCTGATTCCTGCGGCGTTCGGCTTCCCGGAAAAGCAGAGTTCTTCCGTTGTCATTATTCCCGACAACAAGTATCTTGCCCTTTAATATGTTTTCCTTTACGTTGTTTCCATACCATTTATCAAAGCTGTTTTCTGCAGTCTGCTCATCAGAGCCTTTGTCAGACCTGTCTGATCTAATAATATAAACATCAGGCTTTTCCAGAATACTGATCTTCATTTTGTCCTTATTATTGATATTCTGAGCGTATCGAAGCTTATCTGCCTCTTCAATACGAGCTTTTACATCAGAATAATAAATATTTTCATCAATAAGGATAAGATCAAAATTCATATATTCGGAGTTCAGCTCTTTCATACAGCCGATAATAAACTCCATCCAATCATTACAAACGTTCGATGCACAGTCCCATATAATTTTATTCGATACGCCGGTATAAATGTTTCTGAACTGTTTTATCAGGAATACTGTAAACGGCGTATCCTCCGTATGCTTCACAATGCTGCTATCATTTAAAATGCTCATATTATTAAAAAAGTTTACTGGCACATGGAACTTTATCAATTTGCAAAGTTTTTCTTCCCAGGAATTATTAATAAGTAACTCCTTGAATTTTTCTATCAGACTGGTATTCAAAAGCTGATTTGCTGCATCTATTAATATATTGCAGTTATCAAAAGTAAAATGTGAAACTCCGAAAAATGCGTCTTTCCAGATATCAAATCTATCTTCATCAAAATTATAATCGATCGGATAATTTGATATGTTTTTCCTGAGCTGAAAATAGTATTTTTTGTCAGAATAATCCTCTATCAGAAGCCTTATTGCGCCATTTTCTGCTTTATAGGGCGTCAGCCAGAAGGCGTATGCTCTGTCGTTTATTGTAGCTCCGGTTTTAGAGCCTTTTGACCACATAGGATCATTAAGAGCTATCGGG
>CACXDV010000247.1 GCA_902766585.1 uncultured Ruminococcus sp. | reverse complement strand
TTCCCGAAAAAGGTCTTGTAGGTCCCGGAAGCCTCTGTATCGGCGCAGACAGCCATACCTGTACATACGGCGCTCTCGGCGCTTTCTCAACAGGCGTAGGCTCTACCGATATGGCAGCAGGCATGATAAGCGGCAAGGCATGGTTCAAAGTGCCTTCTGCTATAAAATTCGTGCTTACAGGCAAGCCTGCACCGTTCATAAGCGGTAAAGATGTTATCCTTCACATAATCGGTATGATAGGTGTTGACGGAGCACTTTACAAATCAATGGAATTTACCGGCGACGGACTTAAATACCTTAATATCGACGACAGACTCTGCATAGCAAATATGGCTATCGAGGCAGGCGCAAAGAATGGCATTTTCCCCGTTGACGATATCACAAGAGAATATACAAAGAACCGCTTCCAGGGTGAAGCTGTGGAATATGCTGCAGATGATGATGCTGAATATGATGCAGAATATACAATAGACCTTTCCGCTCTTCGTCCTACAGTAGCCTTCCCCCACCTTCCCGAAAATGCCCGCACCGTTGACGAGATAGGAGAGACCGAGGTCAAGATAGACCAGGCTGTTATCGGCTCATGCACAAACGGAAGAATTACCGACCTCAGAGCTGCCGCCGATATTCTCAGAGGCAAAAAGGTAGCAAAGGGTGTGCGCTGCATTATTATCCCCGGCACTCAGAGCGTTTATCTCCAGGCTATGCATGAGGGACTTTTCGATATATTCATCGATGCAGGCGCAGTAGTTTCCACACCTACCTGCGGTCCGTGTCTTGGCGGTCACATGGGTATTCTCGCCAAGGGAGAAAAGGCTGTCACAACTACAAACAGAAACTTTGTCGGCAGAATGGGACACGTTGAATCAGAGGTATATCTTGCATCTCCCGCAGTAGCTGCCGCAAGCGCCGTTACAGGCTATATCACAGACCCCGCAAAGGTCGCAAATAACAAGTAAAGGAGTTCATCTCATGGAAGCAAAGGGAACAGTACATAAATACGGCGATAATGTCGATACAGATGTTATCATCCCCGCAAGATACCTTAATACCAGCTCACACAGCGAGCTTGCCTCTCATTGTATGGAGGATATCGACATTGATTTTACCAAAAAGGTAAAGCCCGGTGATATCATTGTTGCAGAAAAGAATTTCGGCTGCGGTTCTTCAAGAGAACACGCTCCCATAGCTATCAAGGCTTCGGGAATAAGCTGTGTAATTGCAGCTACCTTCGCAAGGATATTTTACAGAAATGCTATAAATATCGGTCTTCCCATTCTTGAATGTGAGGCTGCATCAAATGAGATAAAAGCAGGCGATGAGGTAAGCGTAAATTTTGACACAGGCGTAATTACCGATATCACCACCGGCAAGACCTATCAGGCTGAGCCGTTCCCCCCCCTTCATTCAGAGCATTATTGCCGACGGGGGACTTATTAAGCACGTCACAAAATAATATCCGTTTTTTTGCGGAAACACGAAAATAAAGCGGCTGCTGTATGGATCAGAATACAGCAGCCGTTTTCGTTATTAGCAACAAATTTCAAATCAATATTAAATGTTATTTTACAAATATATAAAAAAGTCATTATTGTATCAACGCTTTCCACAAAATGCGATTAAACTTTACTATATTTATTATTGAATATTTCATAAGTAAATGATATAATAAAAATGGAAAATTTTTGGATAATAATATATCTGTCAAAGGAGGTGTACTATGGAATACAACTTTCTAAGCATTAATTTCTTTCCAATAATCGGCAGCATTTTTCTTATAATCTTCCTTTGGAGGAACTCCAATCTTACATCTGATATCAAGCTTTATTTCTACAGTATTATCGCAACCTCATGCATAGAGCTTGTAGTTTACAATCTTGAACTTATTCTGATCAATACCTCATGCTCTGTTGTATTATTGACGCTTATAACCTGTATGGGCTATTTTCTGCGTCCGATAATGATGTATTTCCTTCTCCTTCTGATAACCCGTGATAATTTCACTAAAAAGTACAGATACCTGATGCTCATACCGATCGGAATAAATACTGTTTTTTCAATATCCGGCTTTTTTACAGACCTTACATACAGCTATGACAGCAATCATGTATTCCACCGCGGTCCTCTCGGATGGACAGCTCACATAGTAATGCTGTTATATCTGGTATCAATGATTTTCCTCTCACTGCGCTACAAGCACAAGCATCTGAGATTTGAAAAGGTAATCGTTCTTGAAATTGCGTTTATTCTGATTTTCGGAGCATTTGCCGAATCCCTGCTCGGAAATATTTCCGTTCTGAGAACAGCTATAACGGCATCAATGGTATTCTACTATATGTATTTTCAGTCAGTGGTCTACTCCAACGATATAAGTACGAAGCAGACAGAGCAGGCGAATAAATTTGAACGCTTTTCCTATCAGGTCGTAACCGCTCTTGCTCTTACGGTCGATGCAAAGGATTCCTACACAAACGGTCATTCTCAGAGAGTTGCCGACTATTCAAAGGAGATCGCAAAGCGAATGGGAATGGACGATGAATTTATCCGTGACATTTACTTTATGGGGCTTCTCCATGATATAGGAAAAATCGGAATACCCGATCAGATAATCAACAAAAAAGGCAGGCTGACAGATGACGAATACCGCGTTATCCAGGCTCACCCCGCTATCGGCGCCGATGTTTTGAGAAAGATCACCGAAATGCCGAGTCTTTACTGCGGAGCAAGGTGGCATCACGAAAGATATGACGGCAAGGGCTATCCTGACGGAATATCGGGAACCGAAATTCCCATTGAGGCAAGAATAATTGCCGTAGCCGACGCTTATGACGCTATGTCATCAAGAAGAAGCTACCGTGACGCTATGCCCCAGGCAGATATCAGGAAAGAAATCGTGCGTGTAAGAGGCACTCAGCTCGATCCTGAAATTGCAGATATCCTTATCCAGATGATAGACGAGGATGTAAACTACGAAATGAGAGAACACTACTGAACAATGTACAATGTGTCAATGTTCAATGTACAATTATTTAATAACTGCTTTCTTTAAAAAAATTGCTGATGTACTGTCATGGTACATCAGCTTTTTTATACTGCAAGCTTTTTTCTTACTTCCTTTAGTATATTCGTATCATTTTCGTGTCTGCACATCCTCATTGCCTCGTCAATGCTTACCCACAAATAATAATCTATCTCGCTCGGCTGCATACTTACAATGCTTTTATCTGCCTTTGCAAGAAAGAAAACCGCTGTTTTCCTTATCTTTCCGAACGGACGGTAACTGCTTGTCTGACGAAAGCCCGGAATTATCTCCACGCTCAGACCGGTCTCCTCCTTTATCTCCCTGAGAGCGGTCTGCTGTTCATTTTCGCCCATTTCAATATGTCCCTTCGGGAAAGTCCAGCATTTTCCGTTATGGTTCTTAACGAGAAGTATGCGGACATCATTCTTTTCATTTATGCGATAGATGACCGCACCGCAGGATTTTTCATATATACAGTTTATCTTGCGGTATTTTACGGAGGTCATTGACAGTCTTTCCACGATATCAGGCTCATAAAAGACTTCATCCGGCGGTGCAGCAACAAGCCTTGTCTGCATCCCTGTTTCTCCTACAGCTGCAGCTATCACGATACAGTCCATTGTTCCGTGAAGCTCCGAATCTGTTATTATATATACCTGTCGGGTATCACGGCTTCCGACTATGAAACCCGAATAAAGCTTTTTTTCGGCAAGCGTGCCGAATATCTCTATTGTTACATTTTTACCGAGCAACCGGCACACCTCCGTTTTTATCTGAGTATAGTCTTTATCTCATCAATTCGTATCTGGGTATTTGCATTCATTATGCTGCTAAGTACCAGAACATCAGTATATTTGTTCTTCTTGATATAGTCGAGTACATTTCCCTCATAGAAGGTCGGATCGACTATATAAATTTCATCAAAATTAGCCACTGTAAACGGCGCAAATGCCGAACCGTAGGAATCCTTGATTATACAAAGCTTTCTGCCTGTCTTGAGTGAGGTCTTTATATGCATATACGGGTTATTTCCCCATATAAATGCGCTGTATGCATTAGAGTCTTCCGCAAAGGTCGCAATAAGCGGAACCTCCTCCGGCTTTGATTTGCCGTTTTCAAGAAGCGTACAGGTATAGCTTCCGGGCATCTTATAGTATTTTACCGTATCGGGATTCGATAAGAGTATCTTGTTCCCCTTCGGGTTCTGATCTGTTTTTGTCGCAACATAAAGAGAACCGAGGAATTTGTTTATCTGCCCCGAGGAAAGAGACTTTATATCAACAGGCGTAACTCCCGCTGCCTTGCAGAACTCCGTATAACCGTAATAAGCGCCGAGACCTGTCCAGTTATTGTCTGTTTTGAAGTAAATATATTCGTCCTTATGCTGTTCAAGGGCATTGAATACATCTATGGCAGCAACATTGTCTCCATAGGACTTATACGCAGCCGTGACATTTGCCTTTTCGTCATTTCCCTGTTTTTTGTAATTATCCGGCAGAGAATAATATCCGTGTGTCGGAACGATCATATTATATACCTTGATATCCTTGCCGAGAGAATTCTTTATCGAGGATACCACATCAGTATAATTCTTTGCGCTGTCATCGGTTCCGTAGAATATTTCATAACCCTGCTTGTCATAGATAAATACATTTCCGTCAAACTCGCCCTTCAGTTCCTTTGCGGGCGCTGAGGACTGCTGAGGCTTGCTTTCAGCCGGCTTTTCCGATTTCTCGGCAGGCACAGAGCTTTCTGTCTTTGATTCCTCTGATGAAACCTGAGTGCTTTCGGCGGTGCTGTTTTCCTTTTCGTCCTTTTCCTTTGAAAAAACTCCGAAATATACACACGCTCCGAATGCCGCTGCCGCAAGAATGATTATAATTAATGCGGTTATTATTACAGCCTTCGTTTTACCGCCGCCTCTGCGGTTTCTGCGGTATCCCCCGTATCCGCCGTAGGAGCCGGAACGGTACGAGCTGTATCCGTATGATGATCTTCTGCTCATTTTTATCCCTTTCACTGCAATATACTTATATATGATATATTATAATGTATTTGGTGAAAAATTACAATCCTACAATAACACAAACTTACCGGGATTTTTACAAAATATTTATAAACAGTGCCTATTTGACATATCACGAAATAAGCGCTTAAATGATCACAAAAAATAATTTTATATACCCCTTGACAAATAGTACTATGCGTAGTATAGTATTATTCAAAGGGAGGTATTCATATGGATATACAGCTTAAACGAGGACTTCTTGATGTATGCGTTCTTGCGGCAATAAAAACCAACGATTCCTATGGCTACAAAATAATCCGCGACATCAAGCCCTATCTTTCCATTTCCGAATCAACGCTTTATCCGATACTGAAACGTCTTGCATCAGCGGGCATGATAAGCGAATATTCAATGGAGCATAACGGACGGCTCCGGAAATATTATCATATCACCGG
>CACXDV010000246.1 GCA_902766585.1 uncultured Ruminococcus sp. | reverse complement strand
TTCTACTGGATCGCATCAACTGTTCTTGGATTTATACAGTCATTGGTGATGAATAAGTTTTACAGTCCCGCAATACTTGAAGCGAGGGCAGAGGCTCAGAGAGTTCTTCTCAGAAGACAGCAGGAGGCTGAGCTTGAATTTATAGATGTTCCCGATTATGCAGCACCGTCAGAAATCGGTAATAAGCCGGTTAATACCGAGAAAAAGTCAAAATCACCCAATAAGAATAAAAAGTCGAAAAAGTCAGGCAATAATAACAGCAGTTATCAAGGAAAGAAAAAATAAACCGGAGGTAGAGAATAATGATCAAGGAAGTAACAATTACTGCCGATACTATAGAAGAAGCCTTGAAGCAGGCTCGTGAGAAGCTTGGTTCCGAGGATATAAAGTCAGAGATCATACAGCAGCCCGAAAAGAAAAAATTCGGTCTTTTCGGAGGAAGTCCTGCAATTGTAAGAGCATATATAGAGCTTACTCCTCTTCAGCAGGCTGAGGATTATCTGAAAAAGATCCTTAATCAGATGAAAATTGAAAGCTTTACAATTACCTCTGAGGAGGTCGAAGGCGGAGCAGTTATCAATATCGAGGGCGAGGATGTAGGCTTTATTATAGGTCACAGAGGAGAAACTCTCGATGCTCTCCAGTATCTTGCAGGTCTTGTGGCTAATCATGTTGATAACGATTATTACAGAATTTCCATAAATATCGGAAACTACAGGGAAAAGAGAGAAAAGACTCTTGAGATCCTCGGCAGAAAGCTTGCCTTCAAGGCTTGTAAAACAGGTCAGAAAACCTCTCTTGAGCCTATGAATCCCTATGAGAGAAGAATTATCCATACAGCAGTTCAGAAGGTAAGAGGTGCGACCTCATGGAGTGAGGGCGAAAACCTTCAGCGTCATGTTGTTATCGGTCCTGATCCTGATTATAAGCCCTCATACAACAGAGGAGGCTACAGGGAAAAGAGCAGCAATTTCAATAAAGACGGTTCATATAACCGCAGACCTCGTTCAAGCGGTTATCAGCGCCGTCAGTACAGTGATGATGAATCACATCCTCAGGACAGTATTTTCAGTACCTTTGAGAATGATAAGGACTCGGCATCTGTAAGAAAAAGCATCAACGAACGTCCCGATACTTCACTTTACGGAAGAATTGAAGTAAAGAAGCCCGCAGATGAAAATTGATTTTCTTATAATAGTGAGATTATAAAATTGTTACCCGCAGCTCTGTTTCTTGCAGAACTGCGGGTATTGTGTTAAGCTTTCAACATTTTTTTAAAAACTGTTGAAAAAAATAATTGTATCAATTATTCAACAATTTTAAAAAATATGTTGAAAACACAGGAGGTAATTCTAATGGAAAAAACAATAGCGGCAATTTCAACTCCGAACGGTCAAGGAGGTATGGGTGTTATTCGTATTTCCGGTGAGGGTGCGCTTGAAACAGCAGACAAAATATTCAGATCGGTTTCAGGAAAAAAAGTGTCTGAAATGAAGGGCTATACTGCATCATTTGGTCAGATAACAGACAGCGGAGAAGTCATAGATGATGCAGTTGTGCTTGTATTCAGAGCGCCTCACAGCTATACCGGAGAGGATGTTGCTGAAATTTCCTGTCACGGAGGAATGTATATTACAAAACGTGTACTGAGAGCAGTTCTCAATAACGGTGCTTCTCCCGCACATGCCGGTGAATTTACTAAAAGAGCCTTTCTCAACGGAAAAATGGGACTTACAGAAGCCGAATCGGTAATGGATATTATCTCGGCGGGAGGAAAGCAGTCTGCAAGAGCAGCACTTTCAAGTCTTAAGGGAAGACTGCATGACCGAATTGATAATGTCAGGGAGGTGCTGCTTTCACTCGCGGCACATCTTTCTGCATGGGCAGATTATCCGGAGGACGAGATACCTGAGATAGACAATGAAGAGCTGATGACAGGACTTACTAAATGTAAAAATGAATTAAATGAGCTTTTAAAAACCTATGATGCCGGAAAGGTTATGCGCGAGGGAGTTGATACCGTTATTGCCGGCAGACCGAATGTAGGAAAATCAACTCTTATGAATCTGCTTTCAGGTTGTGAAAGGTCAATCGTTACCAATATACCGGGAACAACAAGAGACATTATTGAAGAAACCGTAATGCTCGGAGATGTACCGTTAAGGCTATCAGATACGGCAGGAATACATTCAACGGACGATCCGGTTGAGAGCATCGGAGTTCAGAGGGCAAAGGACAGACTTCTCAGTGCAGGTCTTATTTTTGCTGTATTTGATGCATCAATGCCATTGTCGGAGGATGACCTTGAACTGCTTGAACTATTGAAAAATGCCCCTGCGGTCGCCGTAATAAACAAGTCCGATCTTGAAAGCAAGACCGATATAGATTTTATACGCTCGAAGGTTTCCCATTCCGTACTCATTTCAGCAAAAACAGGTGAGGGAGCAGATGCGCTTGCAGCAGAGGTGGGGGAGATAGTAGGAACATCAGGACTTGATGCATCTCAGGGAATACTTGCTACCGAAAGACAATATTCTGATGCTGCTTCGGCTCTGCGGTCAGTTGAAGAAGCAATTGACGCCCTTAATATGGGAATAACCTATGACGCTGTAACAGTCGTTATTGAGGACGCAATAAACAGCCTTCTTGAACTTACAGGAGAAAGAGTGACAGAGGCAGTAGTCGATAAGGTCTTTTCTCATTTCTGTGTCGGAAAATAATTTTTATCCTGTCCCGTAAAAAAGGACAGGATTTTTTGTTACCAAATGTCTTTTACTGCCGTTATTATTAATAGACCGGTCAAAATACAAAAAGAAAGCGGTGATATTTTGAAGAAAAAAACAAGCCTTTCCGGCAGACTCAAAAGCGGTGATGAGTCTGCTCTTGAGGAAATAATGGATAAATACACTCCGCTTGCATCTGCAATTATCTATAATATCGGGAGAGGAATTTTGCAGAAGGAGGATATTGAAGAAGCGGTGACCGATACATTCATTTCTCTTTGGAAAAATTCTTCTAAAACCGATGATGATACTTTAAAGGGTTATATTTGCTGTATTGCAAAATCAAAGGCTTTTGATAAAATTGACTCTGTAAAAAGAAATATGGGTAATGATTTTGAGGAGGAGGAACCGGCAGATGATTTTTCTCTTGAAGGCTATATCGAACAAAAGGCTGTCAATGAGGTACTCGGAAAAATTGTTGATGAGCTTGGCAGTCCGGACAGAGAAATAGTTATCCGTTACTACTATTATTATCAGAAAATATCTGTTATTGCGGAAAAGCTTTCATTATCGCCTGATAACGTCAAAACCCGTCTTTACAGAGCAAGAGCAAAAATAAAGAAAAAATTATTTGAAGGGGGATATTTTGATGAAGAATAATGTTTTTGATAATATGACAAAGCTTCCTGTATCTGTCAGAAATATTGATGATGCTGATATCGGTGATAATAGCATTATTGACACCGACAGCATTAAAAACAGGGTGTTCTCTTCCGGTGAGTTTAAACGAAAGAAAATAAGACCTGTCAGAAAGCTCATTATGATAGCGGCGGCTGTTATCATTTGTATTTGCATTTTCAGTCTGCCCGTAGTTGCGGAAAATCTTTATGCTCTGTATGGTTCTGTTATCGGGGGAGATTCTTATACCGGTGATTTTGAAAATATAAAAAATGCCGATGTAAGCTTCCATGATCCGGATTTGAAGCTTGACTCATTAAAGGTAAGCAGTTATGACGGAATAAGCGACCTTATTGATATCCGCGTATCTAAAAAAAGCGGAAAGAAATTTTCGGACAGCACCTTTAATATCATTAAAAACGGAAACTTTTCTGCATGGCTTTCTGATGAAAATGATCCTGAACCCGGCGGAAATCATCAGCTTGAAATGATTATCGGAAATTCTGAGGATCACAGAATAAACGGTTTGGGCTATAATGCTTTATATGGATTGGAAAATGACGGAAGGGTAATTCATATAATTATCAGCGTTAATTTGCTTGCCCGTGATGCTAATGGAAATGATTCCTTCGTAAAGAGCCTGCATGGAAGAGAAATCACCATAAAAAGCTATAATTACTTTATGGCAAGCGTTGATTCCGTACTCGGCAGTTTTGATGAGATAAACGAAATCAATATGACTAAAATAAATGATCTGCAGAATAATGTAAATACTCCTTTGCCTTATGATATTTTTACAAACAGCTATTATTATTCAGA
>CACXDV010000245.1 GCA_902766585.1 uncultured Ruminococcus sp. | reverse complement strand
TTACATTGATTCGGGTGCGTTTATTTTGAACATATCAAGTACATTTGCAATTACCGTTCTTGCGGCAAGACAAAGTGACAGACGAGCCTGCATCAGACTTTCATCATCACATTTTACACGGCAGGCATTATAGAATTTATGGAACAGCGTTGCTGTATCGTAAACATAGCGTGTTATTCTTGAGGGATCGTAATCCTTTGCAGCGGCAACGATCTCTTCTTCATATGAGGAAAGCTTGCTGATAAGCTCAAGCTCCTCGGGTGAAGTAAGCTTGCTGTAATCATCAGCGGTGCATTTTCTCGGAGCTGTGCCCTCGTCTGCAAGGTTCTTTATTATATTGCATATCCTTGCGTGAGCGTACTGTACATAATATACGGGGTTCTTGGAGGATTCCTCGATAGCAAGGTCGATATCAAAATCAAAGTGGCTGTTTGCTTCTCTGAGATTGAAGAAGAAGCGGGCAGCGTCTATAGGTATCTCATCCAGAAGTGTGACAAGAGTGATAGCCTTGCCGCTTCTCTTGGATATCTTGTATACCTCGCCGTTTCTGAGCAGTCTTACCATCTGCATGAGTACGACATCAAGCCTTGATGCATCAACATCAAGCGCGGTAAGAGCAGCTTTGAGTCTCGGTACATAGCCGTGATGATCAGCGCCGAGAATGTCAATAGCCTTGTCATAGCCCCTTGTTACGAGCTTGTCATAGTGATAGGCAATATCGGGGACAACATAGGTCGGGATACCGTTGGAGCGCACAAGAACAAAATCTTTATCAGCGCCGAACTGAGCAGCCTTGAACCAGACAGCGCCGTCCTGTTCATAGGTATGTCCTTTTTCTGTAAGCAGGTCAACTATATGCTTGACAGCGCCGCTTTCGTGAAGGGTGCTTTCCCTGAACCAGCGGTCATATTTTATGCGGTATTTGAGAAGGTCTCTCTCAAGTCCTTCGATATTCTTCGGAAGTGCAAAGCCTACAAGAGCCTTTCTTCTTTCTTCGGAGGATACCTCTGTGTATTTGTCGCCGTAGACCTCGGCAAATGCCTTTGCATGGTCTATGATATCCTGTCCGTGATAGGAATCCTCGGGAAGCTCATAGCCCTCCTTATAAAGCTGCATATATCTGATCTCAAGTGACAGACCGAATTTTTCGATCTGATTTCCCGCGTCATTAACATAAAACTCTCTTGCTGCCTCATAGCCTGCCGCATCAAGCACGCTTGCAAGGGAATCTCCTATTGCGCCGCCTCTTGCGTTGCCTATATGCATAGGACCTGTGGGGTTGGCTGAAACGAATTCAACAAGGACTCTTTTTCCCTTGCCGTAATCTGAACGGCCGTATTCCTTGCCCTTGGTATTTATTTCTTCGATCACCTTTCCGTAAAAGGAGCTGTTATAGAAGAAATTGATAAAGCCGGGACCTGCTATCTCTGCGCGTGAGATATCGGTATCTGCCAAATCAAGCTTTGAGGTGATGATCTCTGCAATTTTTCTCGGCGCGGAGCGGAATGCTTTTGCAGATACCATCGCCGCATTTGTCGCAAGATCGCCATGGCTTGAATCAGCGGGTACCTCTATATGAAATGAGGGAATTTCTGCTTCAGGTAGCAGTCCCTCGCTGATCGCTGTTTTAAAAGCCTCTTTTATTGCATTATTCAGTTTTTCAACTGTCATTGCTGCTGTTGACATTGTTTTTTGCCTCCTTAATTTTTAGCGTAAGCTCGTTTGAGCTTGCAAGCTCTGATTCTATATCTATCGAATATCTCACTGTAAGCTCTCCGCCGTGATCATCAAGGCTGATACCGACATATTCTGTATATACGCCGAGAGTCATGCTTCCGAAGGGAGTGTTATATTCGCATTTATGGCGTTCTCCCTGCTCAAGGATGAGATGATGATTTTCTTCTCCGCCCTTCATTACCGTTACCACATTATTGCTGTCAACCTTGATTGTTGTGCGGTAATGCTGTTCGGGGTGATCGGGACTGTATTCCCTGTAGGTTATATAGCGGCTCCCGTTTTTTGTGACGTATGAAGCGGAGGTTTCAAGCTCGATCTTGTCTGAGCCTCCTGCCGCGGTCTGTTTGCCGCATACGGAAAGATTGAAATTTTCTTCCATTTATAATTCCTCTCTTTTTATTGCAGTGCTGCCTGCTCTATATTTATATGCTTTACCTTTTCAACGCTCTGTCCCAGGAATATTTCGGCTGTATGCATGAAGCTCTCTACGGTATCACTCACATAGTAGGAGCAGGCTCCCGCATGATTGCTTGTATTGAGAAGCTCGTTGCTGCTGAGAAGATGCGCGGCATAAAGTGCAGTCTCCTTGCCTGAGTCTATCAGTGTGACATGATCTCCGAGATAATCGGAGATAGCCCGCGCTATTATCGGAAAATGTGTACAGCCGAGTATCAGTGTGTCAATTCCGTCCTTTTTCATCTGTGACAAATAGCGTTCCACGACCAACTGCACGATACAGTCATCCTCAGAAATGAATCCGTTCTCAACCAAATTCACGAACAGCGGACAGTCCTGCTGGAAAACTGTAAGCTCACTGTTCTGGCGAAGTATCTCATTCTTATAGGAACAGCTTTTTACCGTTGCAGAGGTACCTATAATTCCTATTTTACCGTTCCTTGTTGAACTGACGGCAGCGGCGGCTGTCGGCAGTACCACGCCCGTGAACGGTACGGGCAGTTCATCCTTCAGTTCTGTTGCGACTGAGCTTACTGTGCCGCAGGCGGCTATTATAAGCTTAACTTTTTTTGAAAGAAGGAAGGCTGCATCCTGACGGGCATATTTTTTTATTGTTTCATCACTTCGGCTGCCGTAGGGTACCCTTGCGGTATCACCGAAATAGATTATATTTTCCTGCGGGAGAACCTTGGTAAGCTCTTTTACCGCAGTCAATCCTCCGAGTCCTGAATCAAAGACTCCTATAGCCTGTTCAGACATTTTTTTCAGCCCTCTCATATGCAAGTTCTATGAGTCTTTCGATAAGTGCGCTGCCCTTTATATCGCAGGCAGCCATGAGCTTGGGGTACATACTTATCGAGGTGAAGCCGGGCATGGTGTTGATCTCGTTAAGAAGTACTCTGCCGCCGTCGGTAACAAAAAAGTCTACCCTTGCAAGTCCTGTGCAGTCAAGTGCGCGGTAAGCTCTTACAGCTACTCTTCTTACGATCTCTTTGAGTTCATCACTGATCTGAGCGGGAATGAAAAGCTGTGAAGCGGCATTATTGTATTTTGCGTCATAATCATAGAATTCCGCAGCAGGCGCGATCTGTCCGGGAACGGAAGCAAAGGTTTCGCTGTTTCCGATAACGGCACATTCGACCTCCTTGCCGACTATGGTTTCTTCAAAGAGGATCCTTCTGTCTTCCTTTGAAGCGATCTCAATTGCCTTGATGAGCTGTTCACGGTCCGCAGCCTTGCTTACGCCGACTGAGGAGCCTGCATTTGCGGGCTTTACGAATATCGGATAATCAAGGGCGGCCTCGACCTTTACTATGCAGGCATCGGGATCATTTTTGTATTCCTCGGTATAGATCCATGTGAATGCAGCCTGCTCGATACCGGCATTTTCAAACATGATGTTGGTAACTATCTTATCCATACAGGCAGCGGATGCAAGCAGACCGCAGCCGACATAGGGTATCTCGGCAAGATCAAGAAGTCCCTGAACTGTTCCGTCCTCGCCGTTTTTTCCGTGAAGCACAGGAAATACTGCATCAAGCTTCACGATCTCATAGCCGTTTTCGTTTAGTATTACCATTCCGCCTACACGGGGAGCAGGTGCAATAAAGGCAAGCTTATTATTCGGATCCTTTTCCCATGAGCCGTCTTTGATATTCTTTATATCTCCGCTGTAGAGAAGCCAGCGGCCTTCCTTTGTGATACCGATCGTGATGATATCATATTTATCCTGAGGTATCTGGCTGATAACATATGATGCCGATACCCTTGAAACCTCATGCTCTGATGACTTGCCGCCGAAAAGAACGGCTATACGCTTTTTCTGCACCTTAAACACTCCTTCTTTAAGTTAGAAACACTGCCGTATCAAAGCGGCATTAACCATACTGTAAATTTATATATCGCTACAATTAATAATATTAGCATATATTCTCTTTTCGTGCAATTCCTATTTAAAAATAATATAAGATTTACTGGGTAGAACTTAAATAGACTTTTTAAATGCTTTTGTGCAAATTGCTAAAAATTGACTTATTTTTTTTAGAACATAGAAAAAGGCTTGATTTTTCTTTTCCGTCATGATATTATGTTAATGGATTTTGTTACAAGTTTGAAATATTTGAATATGACTTGCGACACCATAGTTAAAATCTGTTAAAAAAATGTAACAAACAGCTTTTTGATTGTATAAATGTTACGAAGGGAGCAAATACACTTTATGGCGAAGAAAATGAGAAAGGTCATAGCAGGAGCATTATCAGCAAGCATTATTACAACAATGCTTCTTTCAGGCGCAATGACAGCTAATGCGGAATCCAGCACAGGCGTAGGACTTTCCGCTCACGCTCTCAGGGCATACCGTGAGGGCTGGTCCTATGTATGGGGCGGTACCTCATACGGTGCAGTTGACTGTTCAGGTCTTATCTGGACATACAACGGAGTAGGCGGATGCAGAGTAGATATGCTTGCGTGTGCGTCCGAATGGGGCTATGTAAGCAACGGCGTACCGAATATCCACGGTCTCGGACTTCATACACCCGGTCATGTAGGCGTATATATCGGTTCAGGCATGGCAGTAGATGCAAGAGATGAATATTCAGGCGTTGTATATCACAATGTATACAGCAGAACATGGGTAGAATGGTTCAAAATAGCAGGAGTATCATATCCCTGGAACGGCTGGGTGCTGTTCGACGGCGATTCCTTCTACTATGAGAACGGTCAGTACATAACAAATACCACAAGAACACTGGATGGAGTTACTTACAGCTTCAACAGCGCAGGCGTATCCGATATGGCACCGCCCGCAGGCGCATATCAGGCAACAGATTATTCAGGTGTATCGGCTCAGCCCGCACCTCAGCCTGAGCCTGAGCCGGAACCGGAGCCGGAGCCGGAGCCGGTAAAGGTAACGGGAGTAACTCTTGATATTACGGAGCTGTCCTTTAATGAAGGCGATTACGGCTATGAGCTGAATGCATATGCACTTCCGAATAATGCCGATAATAGAAAGCTTACATGGTCAAGCTCAGATACAAATGTAGCTGCCGTAACTGACTGGGGCTTTGTAACACCGATCGGCGCAGGTACAGCAACAATTACTGTTAAATCTGATGACGGCAATTTCTCAAAGAAATGTAATGTTACAGTAAAGGCACAGGAAG
>CACXDV010000244.1 GCA_902766585.1 uncultured Ruminococcus sp. | reverse complement strand
TATAAGGCTTTTCAGCTCTGAAATATCAGCAAGGGCTGTTTTGGCATGAAGCTTTATATCATCATCAATATCATCATATCTGTTCGGCGCCTCAAGCAGAAGAAGGTCAGAATACAGATCTTCAAGCTTACCGAGAAGTTCAACATAATCCTTTATATCATCAGGACTGCGGGTATCGGAATTTTCCTGTACCTCTCTGAGGCTGCGCGTAATATTAACGATATCATGCATATCACTGTTTATGCTGTTGACATAGCCTCCTACGCTCAGACCGCCGTTAAGGGAGCAGCCAGCTATGCCAAGCGCAAGCGATACTGTAAGAAAAAGCAAAAATATTTTCTTTATTTTCATAGCAAATACCTGCCTTTCCCGCATAATTACAGACCGTATGCCGACAGCTCGATATTTCCGTTAAGCTCATATATCTGTTCAAGAAGGACAGCCGCTCTGCCCTTATAATAGTTCATCATTGCCGCATCTGCCGCAAGAAAAGCCTCTGTACCTCCGTTCTGAGCCTCTGCAGTAAAGCTGCTTTCGACCTCGGACAGACCGTTTTTCCAATTTGTCTGTGACTGTTCAAGCTTTTCCCTTTCGGAAGGGTTATCTGCAAGGGCATCATAAAGTGCATTGTACACTTCATCTGCCTTCTGCTTCCACTTATCGCTGTATGTAATGGTAACGCTTCTCATCTGATTTATTGCCTCGGCAGTTCTCAGCTCGGTCATATATTCCAGATCAAGAGCATTAGAAGAGAATATTTTATTGAATTCCTCATTATCGGTAAATTCCTTTGCGGTATGATAATCCTTGACTATCTGTTCATCATCAAACTGATATCCCTCAATGCTGACCTCAGCCGCCTCTGATTCAGTCATACTTTCAAAGCTTACTTCATTGCTGCTTTCCTCAGTGCTTTCAACGCTGCTTTCAGTACTGCTTTCGTTCTGACTTTCGGCAACCGTTTCCGAGCTTTCCCCGGTACTGCTTTCAGCAGAGCTTTCCGGAGCAGAGAAAACGGCATTTTCTGAGCTTTCTTCACTTTTTCCGGCGGATATCTCAGATGATTCCGTAATAACGGAGCTTTCCTTTGATGATTCTGAATTTATCTTTATTTCACAGCCTGCCATAGCTGCAAGAGCTGCTGAACATAATAATAGAGCAGTTAATTTCTTGATATTCATTTTTCTTCTCCTTTATAAAAACAAAACTATTACTTTTTCTCATGTTGTGAATTTATATACGGACAAATTCTTTATTATACTGAAAATACTTGTAACAGGGCTTTTCGTAACAAATGAATGAGTACCTCCATAAATACTTACAAGCTGAGCCTTGATTTGATCGTTTTCAGCATATTATCTATTATGGCATATTTTTTATATAATTACAAGCATAAAAGCATGATTAATTCAGAACATATTTTACTGATTATTATTTTAACCTAAATGGGCAAGAAGTCCCCTACCTCTTAGGTGGTGGGATGAATTGCCCGTCAGCTGTAAGGCTGGAAGGTATGCGTATAGCATTAGCATAAAAACAAGAACCGTGGGACACACGGGGATAGCTCGTTGATACTGTACAGGCTGCTGTACTTGAGCGAGAAGCCCCCGCCTCTAAGCGCAGCGTAGGCGGGGGAATGTCTTTCTGCTGAACTATATCAAAAAGAGTTCGGGATTCCTGAAAGAAACGATGATAAAATAACAGTGTTGCTGAATCTGAAAATCGGAAATATTCAAAAGTTAAAAGTGATATCTTCTAAGCAAGACAAGTCTATGAGCAGTATCATCGACGAATTAATTGAAAATGCAAATTGTGTGTAAATTGTGTGTAGAAATGAAAATTAAAAATCCCGCTCCCTTTGAAATTCGCTTGGGGAGCGGGTTTTATATCTGACCCATCGGGGATTCGAACGCCGGACACCTTGATTAAAAGACAAGTGTCCCTGTTTTTGAAGAAACGAAACATCTTTTGTGAATTAAACTCCAACAATTTAGTTGAGCGTAACCCTCGCACATATTCTTTTTCTGCATTGTATCATATTATTGGCTTTTTG
>CACXDV010000243.1 GCA_902766585.1 uncultured Ruminococcus sp. | reverse complement strand
GATGTGGACTGTATGCGAATGATAGGTATTGCAAGAAATACCTATTACAGATACAAGGCAGAACATACAAGCATAATAAAAAACCGTCAGTGTACCAACGCCTATATGGTGCAGTACTCTGACGGTTTTTTTATTCTACCGACAAATCTTCATCGGTTATGATGATCTCTCCGTTTTTCTGTTCATACTCTCTGATTTTCTGTTTTACAAGCGTTTCAATCATAAGTGATAGAAAAAGACCGCCGCGATGCTTGAAACGTAAGACATTGCGGCGGTCTTCTGCAATTTAGATTTTTACATAACCCCTGAAGGTATTCCACATAGCAAAAACTATTATCAGTATTCTGGAAAACAATTCCTGAAAGAATTTCACAGTTATCACAGCATAGACTGTCCTTGATATACAATTATTTGTACACAATATTGTATAATAGCTGATTTCAAGCATATTGCTTCAGCTTACGATATCCTCTTAGACAACAATTATAGCTGAAACTACCCGCTTTATTTCTCGTTTTCTTTTGAATAATTTTAATTTTGTGTAATGTGCTGTAATACTTAATGCCGTTTTGTTAATTGTGTAAAAATTTATTATATTAACGCAACTTTTATTTCTGTTTCCTGAGATGTATAATAGAAGAGCTGACAGGAGAGTGGTGAAAATGGATGATAGTAAAATTGTTTCATTATACTGGGACAGAAATGAACAGGCCATTGCCGAGAGTGAAGAAAAATACGGTGAATATTGCTATCGGATAGCCTTTTACATACTGAACGAAAAAAATGACGCAGATGAAAGCGTGAATGATACTTGGCTGGCTGCATGGAACAGTATGCCGCCGCACAGACCATCAGTGCTGAAAACCTTTTTAGGCAAGCTGACAAGACGCATTTCCATCAACAAACGGAACAATAATACCGCTCAGAAAAGAGGCAGCGGACGAATAGATGAGGTCTTATCGGAGCTTGAAGACTGTCTGCCTGATAACAGCTCCCCCGAAAATGAAGCGGAAACAGAATTATTAAAAGAGATACTATTCGATTTTGTCAGGTCATTAAAGCCGTTGGAAAGAAAGGTTTTTATGGGAAAATACTGGCACCTGTATTCTGTAAAGCAGCTTGCCGATGCTTACGGTTTAACGCAGAGCAAGGTCAAATCCATGCTGCTTCGGACAAGAAAAAAGCTAAAGAAAAGACTGACGGAGGAGGGATTTGAATGAAAGCGACAGACATTTTTTCAGCACTTGGAGATATGGACGATGAGCTGATAGTAGAATCTGAAATAACCGGCAAAAAAAGTCCGAAAAGACTGATCAAATTGGCAGGTATAGTTGCTGCCTGTCTGGTACTTGCTGTTACAGTAAGCCTGTCTTGGTTCAGCATTGCCGATGCATTGGAATATAAAGCCGCTTTGTCATTTTTTGAAGAGAACGGTCTTTCAACAGAAGGTCTGAGCCGTTATGACATCAAAGCGGTATACCACGATATTATTACAAAAAGCTTTACTTATGAAAAGACAGCAGATGTTCTCAGAAATTCCGCTCATGTTTCCGGACTTGAATTGGAATTGCCTGATGAAAGCTCAACAGAAGTATCGTGTGAAGCTTCTGAAAAAAACTATAATTCACAGGACACCGACGGAAATGGTATTATTCTGCAAGCAGATAATCAGGATATATTTAATGATGAAGGCTCAAAGATTTCTCAGAAAAGTATCGTCAGATGTTATAAGGATGACGAATTGCTCTGGACAAAGGAAATACCGGATACTTACATCCTGATCGACTCATATCTGTATACGGACAACGGTCTTGTTTTTTATGGAATGAATGTCGTCTGGTCTTCAATCTATGATAATACAACAAGATACTACATCGGTTTTATTGATAATGATGGAACATTTAAATGGGGTATCGTTCCCGATCATGGTTTTCAATTTGAAAATATCTGGTCTGTACTTGATAACGGTGACGGAACTATTGCGGTTATCAGTGAAGGAGATTATAATTATCTTTGTCTGAGCCGATATGATAAAGACGGAAACGAAACGTGTTTTAAAAAGAATGAAACGGGAAGTCATAAAGTCTATAAAGCATCACGATTTAAAGACGATTATATTATTTACGGAGTAATGAACAGGGACGAAACAGAATATTTTATTCTGAAAATGGATCAAGAGGGTAATATTTCTGACAATTTTATTTCCTCGTACGAAACCGATGACATGAAGTATTCCATTAACAATATGATAGAGTACGGAGAACAACTGTATTTGTCTGCGGATGCTTTACCAAAAGACTACCGGAATGGAAATAATGAATTTGCAGAAATAAGTGAATACTTTAAATCACATGAAATGTCTGATTACTATATTCCCGACGAGGTATTGACTCCGATCGTGCAAAAATACAATAATGCCGTGCTGTTGGTGTGTGATACTGAAAGCGGCGAACCAAAGAAGTTTTATTCCGTCAGCGGAGCCCGCACAGGAAAGCTTTCGGTAAATGATAAAGGAGAAATGGAATGGGAGGTTGCAAGGATAATATCCACTCATTTTTCTCCATACACCAGCTCAAGCAGTATTGGTGGAAAATGCAGGATTTATCGCTATGTCTTTGATCAGAGCGGAGAAATTATCAGGCAGGAGGATACAGGAAAAATTCAATATTTTACCAGATGATAGTCTGACAAAAAGAGAAAAATACCTGATAAAAAATCAGCCGATAACCTGATGTGAGCATTTTCAGGCGGCATGAAGCAGAGAATATTAATAGCTCAGGCGCTTTTAGTTGAACCGAAGTTTCTGATACTGGACGAGCCGACCGCCGGTCTTGACACGAAGGAGCGAATCCGGATACGCAGCTTTATCAGTGAGATCGCTGCTGATAAGATCGTGATTCTGGTTACTCATGTGGTCAGTGATATCGAATGCATTGCCGACCGTATCATTCTTATGAAAAACGGTCATCTTATCGGAAACGATACCTCATCCGGTCTGAT
>CACXDV010000242.1 GCA_902766585.1 uncultured Ruminococcus sp. | reverse complement strand
TATTATACTGTTTCTTACAAAGAAATAGCTTAACCCATAACTGAACTTGAAATACTACTGAATTATCTTCGTGCAACAGAAGCAGAACAACTACTGAACTAAAGCGCGAACAACAGTGCACAGGGACTGTGCTAGTGGCCGGAGAAACCGCTGAAACAGTCTTCACGGGTAAGGAAATCACCGCATAAAAGCTTGTTGGCAAGATATAATGATTTCTTTTCGGCAATATCTGCTAATTCAAAAAAGCTTTCGTAATGGATAGTGCCGTCTGCCGGGGCTTTCCACGGATGATGCTGTAAATTTGCGGGATCCTCCGAAAGGTCAATGTCAACATTTCTCATAAATACCGAAACTATCGGCGGCAGCCTTAGTAAATGCTCAAGCCCCTTCATAGAATTTCTCTTGATTGACCACCTGTCATTCAACAGGAAAAGACAGTTGCGCCAGTCCAGCTCCGCCCGGACTATCTCATAATCCTTTATCTCCGGATATATGCCCGAATCTGTGAGATATGAACTTAATATCTCCGCTACTTTGAATAAAGTGTCCTTATCCTTCGGACAGGCATCCTCAAGACGAAAACGGTGTATCGGTATATGCTTTTCACGCATAAGGAAAAGTGTGTCCAGATACGCCTCTATTTTATTGTGATATACCGAGCTTAGCTTGATACCGTCCGCTATCTGCTCATGCGCGTGACTTATCAGCGGAAGCTTGAGACTTTCTCCCTTCGATTTCTCGTCGGCATAATTCACTATGTACGGGTGCGCCACAGAATCAAAGGCATAATGCGTAATGAAGCCCATGGCATATCCCATAGCCGAGCTGTCATCCTTGACCTTTGCATATTCGTACAGATAGTTCAGAAGAGGCTCTGCATATCCGTTATGCATTATATGGGATATCTTCGATATGCTCGGCTGTACCTGCCAGGGCATGACTCTGTGCGCGAAGAAAATGTCCGGACCGTTCGCGCCCCAGAGAAATGTGTTTCTGTCAAGACCGTCTATTTCCGCTGACAGCTTATTGTAAACTCTTTCGCCGAGAAGGTAATGTGAAAGAACTGCTGGCATCCCTATTCTCCTTATTTGACAATTTCTAAATTAGCGTAATTAGCCATAAGCTTTTTTGTTCCGACCTTATCAAAGGCTATTTCAAGAAGGGTATCTGAACCCATGGGCTTTGCGTTGAGTATCATTCCCTCGCCGAAATTCCTGTGCTTTACCGTCATTCCTACAGTATAGTTTTCCGTTGTGCTTTTGGGCTGAGGCGCGGCAGAGGAAAATACTCTGCTCTGAGCCATATCCTCGCGTCTTCTGATACCGGGCGCTGCCGCTGCTGCACCGTAATTCTTGGGAAGCTTCTTTTCCACCGTCTCAACAAGCTCAACGGGTATCTCATTAAGAAATCTTGAAGGCTTGTTGTAATTGGTCTTTCCGTAATTTGTACGGGTGTGGGCGCATATCATATACAGCCTTTTCTTTGCGCGGGTAATTCCGACATATGCAAGCCGTCTTTCCTCCTGCATCTCTGTTTCTGACAGCGTAGAATAATATCCGGGAAAAACATTTTCCTCCATTGCGGGAATGAAAACATTTTCAAATTCAAGTCCCTTTGAGGAATGAAGCGTCATAAGCACAATATTTGAGCCGTTTTCCTCATTATTATATCTGTCAAGGTCTGTGAGAAGTGATACTTCCTCAAGGAAGCCCTGAAGCGAAGCATCCTCCGGATGCTCATTCTCATAGCGGACTATGCTTGAACGAAGCTCGCGCACATTCTCTGCCGCGTCATCGCCGTGGTCGCTTTCATGCCTGATAAAATCCTCATATTTTATCGAATCAACAAGCTCCTTATATACATCGGAAAGCAAGGCTCCCTCTTCAAGTTCAAGGGCAAGCTTTTCGATAAGCCTGCAAAAGCCCTCAATATTTTCTCTTGAACGCTGAAGCGCCTCAAATTCGTCACAATGCCTCATTACCTCAAACATACTTTCACCGATAGTATAGCCTATCTCTTCTATCTGAGATATAGTTCTTTCGCCTATTCCTCTTTTCGGCACGTTTATTATACGCTTTAATCTTGCATTATCATTAAAGTTGCTGATAACGCTCAGATATCCGACCATATCACGAACCTCACGGCGCTCATAGAAGCGTCTGCCTCCTATAAGCTTATAGGGAATACCCGCATGAACAAGGGAATGTTCAATATTCTGCGACAAGGCATTATTCCTGTAAAGCACTGCATAATCGGAATATTTTGCTCCTCCTGCAACACCCTCTGTGATAGTATTCACAATGAACCTTGCCTCATCATGCTCATCACTTGCATTGTATCTTATAAGCTTGCTTCCCTGTTCCTTATCAGTCCATAGACTTTTGTCCTTTCGCTCGGTATTATTCCTGATAACAGAATTTGCGGCGGAAAGTATATTCTTTGTGGAACGGTAATTCTGCTCAAGCTTTATTATTTCAGTATCAGGGAAATTCTTTTCAAAATTGAGTATATTGGCAATAGTTGCGCCTCTGAATTTATATATGCTCTGGTCGTCATCACCTACAACACAGAGATTTCCGCTGCCCTCGGCAAGAAGCCTTACCAGCTCATACTGTGCGTGGTTCGTATCCTGATATTCGTCTACCATTATATAACGGAATTTCTTGCCGTAACCTTCGCGGACAGACGGATTTTCTCTGAGCAGTAATACTGTATTGAATATCATATCATCAAAATCCATAGCGTTGGCTTTTTTCAGTCTTTCGTTATAAAGCCTGTAAGCCTTTGCAACGGAAGCGCGGACAATGTCATCTCCCGCATTTTGGCTGTATTTCTCAGGGGTTATGAGGTAATTCTTCGCATTCGATACCTCTGCCATGACCTTTTTGACTGAGACCATTTTTTCATCTATTTTCAGGTCCTTCATACATTCCGTCATAGCTCGTTTCTGGTCGTCGGTATCATATATTGTAAAATGGCTGTCATATCCGAGAACATCGGCATTTGCCCTGAGTATCCTTCCGCAGGCGGAATGGAAGGTCGATGCCCATATACCCGTTCCCGCATCTCCGACCTTATCGCAGATACGGCTTTTCAGCTCGTTTGCAGCCTTATTCGTAAAGGTTATCGCAAGAATACTTGATGGAAAAGGCACATTGACAGAAAGCTTCATCACAAGCTCATCCCTGAGTCTTGTTTTCTGTTCTGCAGCTGTGCGAAGCTCATTCATTTCATCATCAGTCAGATTCCAGTATACTGTATCGCTTTCATATGCAGTGCCCCAGCGAAGGATATTTGCGATACGGTTCACAAGAACAGTTGTCTTTCCGCTTCCCGCGCCTGCAAATATAAGCAGCGGTCCCGTTATTTTACAGGCAGCCTTCATCTGCATATTGTTAAGCGATGAAAATTCATTTTCTATTACAGTTTTTCGTAAGGCAGCGACTTCCTTTTTCTGTTCGTCAGTCATCTTATCATTTCCCCTTCATTTTTATTTCTCTATTATTTTACATCAAAAACGCAATAATATCAATAAACAAAATTCCGCCAGGACAGAAAATCCTTTCCGCCGAAAAAAATGTGATACAGAACAAATGCCTGTATCACAGTAAATAGCTTTTTAAATATCATTCTACAGAGAGAATAAAGTAATAGATGGGCTGTCCGCCGTCTATTATGGAGATTTCAGGATTTCCGCCGACTCTTGCGCGTATGCTGTCAACGGCAGCGCTTGCCTGAGCTTCGGTGATACCGTTTCCGAAGATAAGGCTTACATAGGATGAATCCTTTGTTATCATATCACGCGCAAGCTTAACGACAGCCTTTACAGGATCCTTTTCCTTAATGGTGAGCTTGCCGTTATTGAGAGCGATAATATCCCCCTCTTTGATTTTGGTAAGGCCAAATTCGGAATTTCTTGCGGCGTATGTAACCTGACCTGTAGAAACAGTGCTTATTGCAGCAGTCATATATTCACGGTTGAGCTCTGCAGTTGAATCCTGTGCATATGAAAGCATAGCAACAAGTCCCTGAGGGATAGTCTTTGTAGGAATTATGATGACCTCTCTGTCATTTACCAGCGGGATGACCTGCTGTGCAGCGAGGATAATATTTTTATTGTTCGGCAGTACAAAAACAGTCTTTGCGGGAGTTGCCATTACTGCCTCATAGATATCCTCTGTGCTCGGATTCATGCTCTGACCGCCGCTTACAACGTGCATACAGCCGAGATCCTTGAATACCCCTACCAGACCTTCGCCGCTTGCAACAGCAACAAAGCCGGTTTCCTCTGTCGGCTCAACGGGCTTGAGAGCTTCCTTTTTGATTCTCTGAGCTTCTGCGGCAGCCTTTTCCTTCTCGTACTTCTCAGCAGCCTTTCTGTGCTGCTCCTTCATGTTCTCTACTTTAACGGTAAGGAGCTGACCGAAGGTAAGAGCCTCTTCCATTGCCTTGCCGGGATTTTCAGTATGAACGTGTACCTTTATGATATCGTCATCCTCGGCAACAACAACACAGTCACCGATAGTCTCAAGATAAGCTCTAAGCTCCTGCGGATCCTTTTCAAGATCCTCAGCCTTTCCGATAATAAATTCGGTACAATATGTGAAATTGATAACTGAATCAAACTCTGCGGCAGCATTTCTGAAAAACTCACCGCTTGCCTCTATCTGAGCCTGTATTCCGGAGGTATCAGCAGCTTCCGTTTTGGGTGCAGGCTCGATCATCACTCCGTCTCTGAGAAGTGAAAGCATACCGTCAAGTATCATACAAAGACCTTTTCCTCCTGCATCAACAACTCCTGCCTTTTTGAGAACGGGAAGCATACCCGGAGTTTTATCAAGAGCATCATGTGCGGCAGCACATATAGCGCCGAATACAATGATCGGATCGTCGTCATGGTCCGCGGCAGTTCTGCCTGCATCAAATGCCATTCTCGCAACGGTAAGGATAGTGCCCTCTGTCGGATTCATAACAGCCTTATAAGCCATTTCCACGCCTATATGAAATGCAGAAACAAGCGCCTTGCCGTCGATCTCATCCTTATCCTTTAAGCCGTTTGCAATACCTCTGAAAAGGAGTGAAAGAATAACTCCGGAGTTTCCTCTTGCTCCCTTGAGCATTGCCGATGCAGCCGCTGATGCCACATCCGAAACGGAAAGGGAATCGATCTCTGTAAGTGCAACGGAAGCCGCTTCGATAGTCATTGACATATTAGTACCTGTATCTCCGTCAGGTACGGGGAAAATATTCAGGGCATTGATTTCGTCCTTGTGCGAAGTGATGTTATTTGCGCCTGATATCAGCGCATTCTTGTAACTTGATCCGTTTATCATTGTGAACACTTCCTTCAATAATATCATTTTGTCATGCATCAGCGGTCATGCGGCACACTGTACACAATACGCTCTAATTCATTGTAACACAAAAATACGGCATTGTACAGTACTAATGCCGTATTTTTTAGATATTATTCTGCTGAAATTTCAAAAAATGCCAAAAATCAGGTCATTATCTTGTTTCAACTATAAGCTTCATGGCTGTTCTTTCTACGCCGTCTATCTCAATAACGGTAAATGCAGGAATACAAACCAAGTCAATTCCCATAGGTGCAAGATAGCCCCTTGCCACAGCTACGGATTTGAGAGCCTGATTGGTAGCGCCTGCGCCCACTGCCTGAACCTCAACACATCCATAATCCCTTATCACACCTGCAATTGCCCCCGCAACCGAATTAGGTGAGGATTTTGATGAGACCTTAAGAATTTCCATCTTCAAATTCTCCTCCTTATAACATTTTGTTCTTCAATAGCTCGCTCAGGGAAAAGCGGTGATATCAGCGTATATCCATACGCTTTACCGAAACGGTTTTTCCGCTTTTTTCATCAACATCAAACAGAATACAATTCATCTTGCATTTTCCCTGTGCCGTTTCAAAGCGTACAGGGAGCTTTTCTCTGAATTTCCTGATGGTCAGCTCCGGCTTCACCCCTAAAACCGATACCGCCGGACCTGTCATTCCTACATCAGTAATATATCCCAGACCATTTTCAAATATCATTTCATCAGCAGTCTGCACATGGGTATGGGTGCCGAACATTGCCGACACACGCCCGTCCAGATAGTATGCAAGGGCAAGCTTTTCGGCTGTTGCCTCTGCATGAAAATCGACTATTGTTATCGCGGTCTTTATGCGGGACAGTATCCTGTCTGCTGTGTCAAACGGATCGTTAAGGCTTTCAAGATACATACAGCCCATCAGATTGATAACTCCGACCTGTATACGTCCCATATCATAGACAGCATAGCCGTTTCCGGGCGTAGTTCCCTCCGGGAAATTTGCAGGTCTCAGCAAATAAGGTGAACGCTCATAGTATTCGTAACATTCCTTGCGTCTGAAGCTGTGATTTCCGCCGGTGATGATATCAACACCGCTCGAAAAAAGGTATTCGGCTGAGCTGGGGGTTATCCCGTTGCCGTCAGAGGAATTTTCTCCGTTCGCTATAACAAGCCCTACCCCTTCACGCTGTTTAAGCGAGGGAAGCTTTTCTCTGAGGAACTCACAGCCGATCTTTCCTACCACATCACCTATTGCCAATATTTTCATACGATCCATCATCCTGTCTTCTCAGCGAAATAGTGAAGATATACTCATATTGTAAGGTCATTTGATTATAAAGTCAATTGGTTTTCAAAAAAAATTAAGATAATTTTTGATTTTTTTGTTTATATACACTTAAAAGCATAGCAATTATTTCCACAAAATAATTATTCAGCCAAATTTTGCAATAAATTGGAAATATATCGCACTTTTATGAGAGTTTTATAAGCAGTGATGAATATGCCGGAAGGTCACAGGTAAGCTCCGAACCATTAAGCTGATATATTTTTTCCATATTAGCGACAGTACCGCCCCAACATTCACTGTCTGAGCAGAGAAGAGCCTTCGCATTTGAATAGCTTTCGGGAAGCTTAACGGTATAACCGCTTTTTGCCTTATTATTGAAATTGAAAAGAGCGATCACGGTATTTTTTCTGCCCCTTCTGATAATTGAATAAAGCAGTTCGCTTTCGCTGTGGCAGTCCGCCCATTCAAAGCCCTTTGATTCATAATCCTCCTCATAGAAGGCAGTTTCGCTGAGATAGCATTTATTCAGCTTTTTCATATACTCATGGAAGCCCCTGTGCTTTTCATTATCAAGCAGGCAGAAGTCCTGACCTCTTTTTTCGTCCCATTCTCTGAACTGTCCAAGCTCGTTGCCCATGAAGTTGAGCTTCTTTCCGGGATGAGCCATCATAAACATATAAAGAGCCTTTGCCTGACTGAGCTTTTCATCCATTGTGCCGTACATTTTATTTGCTATCGTGCCCTTTCCGTGTACGACCTCATCATGCGAAAGGGGAAGGAGATAATTCTCATCCTGAAAATACATCATAGAGAAGGTAAGTTTATGATATGCCTCGCTTCTCTTTTCGGGGGCAAGGGCGAAAAATGAAAGCGTATCGTTCATCCAGCCGAGGTCCCATTTATAATCAAAGCCTATGCCTCCCTTATCCGTATCAGCGGTAATGCCCTTAAAGCTTGTACTGTCCTCGGCAATAAGCATACAGCCGGGGTTCATCTCGCGGAGGTTCTTATTCATATTCTTTACAAAATCGAGGGCGTTGCTGTTGACTCCTCTTCTTTCGTCGCCCTGCCAGAATATTATACGGCTTATGGCATCCATTCTCAGTCCGTCAAAGTGGAATTCCTTGAGCCAGTAATTTGCAGAGGACTGGAGGAAGGTCTTTACCTCACCTCTCGAATGCATGAAATTACAGCTTCCCCATTCGCTCATTCCTACATCATTATTCGGATATTCATAAAGCGCTGAACCGTCATATTTAAAAAGTCCGTAGGAATCGACTGCAAAATGTACGGGAACAAAATCAAGTATCGCGCCTATCTCATTTTCATGAAGCATCTGGATAAGCTTTTTGAGCTGGTCGGGTGTACCGTAGCGTGAGGTGGGAGAAAAATAGCCTGTAGTCTGATATCCCCAGCTTTCATCACAGGGATGCTCGCAAAGGGGAAGAAACTCAACATAATTATATCCACATTCCTTAAGATAGGGTATCAGCACCTCACAAAGCTGTTCATAATTATACCATACTCCGGGAGCGTCTGACGGTTTTTTGAAGGAGCCTGCATGAAGCTCATATATATTAAGAGGCTTGTTTTTCATTGCATTTCTTTTTTTCATCCAGTCGCGGTCATTGAAACGGAAGCCTTCCGGATCGCATACTATTGACTTGTGCATGGGACGAAGCTCCATGGCATAGCCGTAGGGATCGGCATGGTCGGTATAGCCTGAGCCTGAAAAAATGCGGTATTCATATTTTTCTCCGGCTTTGATCCCGTCCAGCTCAAGCTCATAGAACTGTCCGTTATATACCTTATTCATGGGGACAGTTTTTTCCTCCAGGAGAAGCTCTACCCTCGAAGCCTGTGGCGCAAAGGTTCTGAATACAGTTTTTTCAGGGGTGTAATGAGCACCCATCCACTCATATGCATCAAATATCTGTCCTGTGTAGAAACCGTAGAAATCCATAATGATCCTCCTGTAATTTTTTTGTTTTTTATGTTGATAGGCTTGTGTTTGTCTGCTATAATAAATATATCATATTAAAATAATAAATCAACATACACTTATAGTCCATAGTAAAATAATTGACACTATTACAATATTAACAAGGAGGACATTATGGATTTAAGAGAAAAGAAAACTATGAGGAGCATTTACAACGCCTTTCTTGAGATACGCTCAAAAAAGGATATTGAAAAGGTGACGGTCAAGGAGCTTTGCGATAAGGCAGAGATCAGCAAGGCGACCTTCTACCTTCATTACAGGGATATCTATGACCTTTCCGAAACCTTGCAGAAGGATGTTGTCAAGGAGATACTATCCCATGTAAACGATCCCGGAGATATGATATATGATCCGACAAAATCAAGCAAGGAAATGATAGAGGGCTTTTATGCCTCAAGGTCAATGGTAAACATATTATTCTCAGGCTCACAGTTTTCAAGGCTCCCTGAAATGCTTGAGCAGGAAATAAAGGATATCCTCTTCGGCAAATATCCTGAGCTTAAAGAGGATGTCTATGCCAATGTGCGTCTGACATATCAGCTTATGGGCTCCTTCTATGCCTTTTACAAGTACGAAAATGAATTCGGCTACAAGGCTATTTTCGACTCCGTTCAGCACATCACCGAATTCTTCAACCTTTAATTCAATGTGCAATGTGCAATGTACAATGTGCAATTGAGTAGTTTTTCTAATTCATAAACCTCTCCGCCTTTATTCGCTCGCCTGTTAACCCCCTCCACCACTCGCCTACGGCGAGCGGTCCCTATTAGTTCTGCCACCAATCGCGCTACGGCTCTGCCTTGCGCTCTTGGGGCATCACTGAACCTTTCAGGGGAGGCTATCTAATTTATTCACAAATGAAAGACTGAGGTTTAATTATGGGAGGCTGTCTGATTTATTAGCTATTACAAGAGCGCGAGGTGAAGTCACAGTGTAATTGGTGGTATCACTGAACCTTTCAGGGGATGTTGACGAGTTCATTTTGCTGAAAAAAGCCTCCCCTGAAAGGGCGCGGGTGTCCAGTGGACACCTCTCAGCCGAAGGCTGAGAAGCGCCGACCGAG
>CACXDV010000241.1 GCA_902766585.1 uncultured Ruminococcus sp. | reverse complement strand
TGGTCGAAGTCATCGCCGCCGAGGTGATTGTTACCTGCTGTTGCAAGAACTTCCTGAACACCGTCGCCCATTTCTATAATAGAAACATCGAATGTACCGCCGCCGAGGTCATATACCATGATCTTCTGGTCATTTTCCTTATCAACGCCATATGAAAGAGCAGCAGCCGTAGGCTCGTTGATGATTCTCTTAACATCAAGACCTGCGATCTTGCCTGCATCCTTTGTTGCCTGACGCTGTGCATCTGTGAAGTATGCGGGAACTGTGATAACAGCCTGTGTCACCTTCTCGCCGAGGTAAGCCTCTGCATCCTTTTTAAGCTTTGTAAGGATCATAGCGGAAATTTCCTGAGGAGTATATTCCTTGCCACTGATGTTTACCTTATGAGATGAACCCATATGTCTTTTGATAGAAGCGATAGTATTATCAGGGTTTGAAACTGCCTGACGCTTTGCAACCTGACCTACAAGTCTTTCGCCGTTCTTTGCAAATGCAACAACTGAGGGAGTTGTTCTTGAACCCTCTGCGTTTGCGATAACTACAGGCTCACCGCCTTCAATAACTGCTACACATGAATTTGTTGTACCAAGATCAATACCGATTGTTTTTGACATAATTTTTTCCTCCAATTAAGTTAGTTAGATTTATTTTTATATACGGCATATGCCGGTTTATTATGTTGTCCTGCTTTTTAGTTGGACACCTGTACCATTGCATGACGTATTATCTTATCGCCGATACGGTAGCCCTTCTGATAAACACAGGCGATATAATCCTCTTCAAGCTCGTCATCATCCACCCTTGATATTGCATCGTGAAGAAGCGGATCAAACTGCTCGCCTCTTTCTCCGAATTTCTGTACATTCAGCTTTTCAAAGGCGTCATTGAGCTTTTTCTCTATCATTTCGATACCCTTTTTGAATTCGTCTCCGGTACTCGTTTCCGATGCAAGCGCAAGCGCAAAATTATCGGCTACGGGTAGGAAGGCTTCAACAGTTGTTGCAAGGGCATTATCAAATGTCGCAAGCTTTTCCTTTTCTGTTCTCTTGCGGAAATTATCGTATTCAGCCGCCATTCTCAGAAACTGTTCCTTCTGAGTATCGAATTCAGCCTTGAGCTTATCATATTCTTCCTTGCTGACAGTTTCTCCGGATGCACCGGCATTTGTATTTTTCTCTGCTTCTGTATTTTCCGTTACAGACTTCGTTTTTGCTTCCGAAGACTTTCCGGATTTCTTTTTTGCCAAAACTCATTTCTCCTTTCGTATACGGCCGTATAATTCAGCTTTCCAGAAGATCTCTGAGCATTGATCCCACCGCACCTGCTGTGTATTCAAGTGTGGAAATGATCCTCGGATAATCCATCCTTACGGGACCTATCAGAGCCAATGCTCCGGAACAGTCCGGATTTGCCTCATAATGAAACGCTACAACACTGAGATTTGCAAGAGCGGGATTGTTTATCTCGCTGCCGATCAGTACGCTGGGCTTTGAGCCTGCCGAGGAAAGAAGCTTTGCAAGCTCTCCCGAATGACCTAAAAGCTCCATCACCCTTTTGCCGTCGGCGGATACCAGCTCCGGCATTGTAAAAAGATTTGACTGTCCCTTGATAAAGATACCGGTCGATGCCGCTTCCTTTGCAGCCTCATGGACTGCTAACAGGACATTTGACATCAGCATTGACATCTCTCCGAAGGCTGCTGCCGAGCTTTGCATGAAAGCCGGTGAGATATCAGTGACCGCTCTGCCCGCGAAGCGCTCATTGAAGGTATCCTCAAACATTGAGATGAGCTCCTGTGTGATCACGAAATCACATCTGAACAATCTCGTCTTTACTGAGCCTGTTGACGTTATCAGTACGACCATTCCGGTACAGCCGCCTGTCTGAACAAAGCGTATCTTTCGTATCAAAGCCTTTTCTCCCGAAGGAGCCGCCGCTACCGCTGCACATCCTGTCATGCGTGACAAAAGCGATGCCGCGCTTTCCAGAAGATGCTCGGGAGCATCGGAGCCTGCATACAGTATATCATTTATACGGCTCTGTTCATACTGATCCAAAGGTACAGGCTTCATCAGCTTATCTACATATATTCTGTATCCAAGCTCTGTCGGCACTCGTCCTGAGGATGTATGCGTCTGTTCCAGCAATCCAAGTGAGGCAAGCTCGGCCATATCATTTCTGACCGTAGCAGATGACACTGAAAAGTCGAGGCTCTCGCAAAGGCTTTTTGAACCTACGGGTTCCCCGGTCCTGATATATGTCTCTACGACCGCTTCAAGAATTTTCATTTTCCTTTGAGTCGGTTCCATTTTAGCCACCTCTCTGTTAGCACTC
>CACXDV010000240.1 GCA_902766585.1 uncultured Ruminococcus sp. | reverse complement strand
GGTTCAAAGTCAGCAGCGCCGTGCTTGCAAAGAGGACAGATGAAGTCATCGGGAAGCTCGTCACCCTCATAGACATATCCGCATATCTTGCATACCCAGCCCTTTTTGCCTTCGGTATCGGGACGAGGCTTAACATTGTTCTGATAATATGTATAGGTCATTGTCTCCTTGTCCGAGGTAACACGAGCCTCTGTTACGGAGCAGATGAACATTCCGTGTGTATCAAGGTCAACATAATCCTCAACCTTGAGGGACATGAAGGAATTGATATACTTGGGCAGGAAGATAAGTCCGTTATCCGAGCGGAGCGTCTGCCAGTCCTTGAATTTATCGGTATTTCTTCCGCTCTGGAAACCGAAATTCTCAAATACGCTGAACGGCGCCTCAACTGAAAGGCAGTTTACATTCATCACGCCTGTCTGCTTGATGATGTGGTGTGAATAGTTCTGCTTGTTGATGCATACAGCAACACGGTTCGGTGAGCTTGTTACCTGAGAAACAGTATTTACAATAAGTCCGTTATCCTTCTTGCCGTCATTTGAGGTGACAACATACAGACCGTAACCGATATTGAAAAGAGCCTTCATATCGTTCTTGTCGGCAGTTTCGCTGTTCTGAGCCATATAGTCACGGCAAAGCTCCTCTGCAAGAGACTCAAGCTGAGCAGAAGATGTTTCATTCAGAGCAGATGTAATTTTTACTGTGGTATCGGTAAAGGTGAGGTTCTTGCAGCCCTCAAGCATTTTCTTCATTGTCTTTGCAGCAAGGGGCGCCCATGAGCCGTTTTCAATAAGAGCAACTGTCTTATTGCTGAAATTGCGCTCGGTAAGATGATTGATGAATTCTCTCATAAAGGGGAATATCTCAGCATTGTAGGTGGTTGTTGCAAGAACTATCCTGCCGTAGCGGAATGCATCCTCAACACATTCAGCCATATCCTCACGCGCAAGGTCGCTTACTGCAACCTTCGGACAGCCCTTCATGCGAAGCTTCTCTGCAAGAATATCTACTGCCTTTTTGGTATTGCCGTAAACAGATGTATAGGCTATGAATATTCCGTCGCTTTCTGTGCCGTAACTCGACCAGGTATTATAAAGACCGAGATAATATCCGAGATTCTCCGTAAGCACAGGACCATGAAGCGGACATATCGTCTGAATATCAAGAGCTGATGCCTTTTTAAGAAGAGCCTGTACCTGAGCGCCGTATTTTCCTACGATACCGAAATAGTATCTTCTTGCCTCACAAGCCCAGTCCTCCTCAACATCAAGAGCTCCGAACTTGCCGAAGCCGTCTGCCGAGAAAAGAACCTTATCCTTTTCATCATAGGTCACTATTACCTCAGGCCAGTGTACCATAGGTGCGCCTACAAAATGAAGGGTATGAGCTCCGAGTGAAAGTGTATCTCCTTCCTTTACAACGATCCTTCTGTCCTCGAACTGAGTACCGAAGAAATTGCCCATCATGGTAAATGCCTTTGAGCTTGAAACGATAACTGCATCGGGATAGTTGTCCATAAAGCTGCGGATATTTGCACTGTGGTCAGGCTCCATATGCTGAACAATGAGATAATCCGGCTTTCTGCCTGCAAGAGCGTCCTCAAGATTATTGAGCCATTCATGCTTAAAATTCTTATCGACAGTATCCATTACTGCTGTTTTGTTATCGAGGATAACATAGGAATTATACGCCATACCGTTCGGTACATCATACTGTCCCTCAAAAAGGTCGATTTTGTGGTCATTCACACCAACATAGCGGATGTCGTCTGTGATTTTCATAATTTAGCCTCCTGCCTGAAATTTGATAACTGTATTATAGCATATTTAGTTATTATTTACAATAACTTTTTGATCATATACCGTTTTACAGTAAAAAAACCGCTCCGGTCTCCCGAAGCGGTCAATAATTTTTTATAAATCTGTCACTTAATTACCGTTACAAGACATCGTGCCGATTTGCCGTTGAAGAGCGTCACTGTCACCCATGCGGAACCGGTCTTTAAGGCTGTAAAATTGCCTACCCAGTCTGTTCTTGTCATTTTTACCGTTGCAGAATTGCTCGAACGGTAGGTTCTTGTTGCTGCGCTCGTACCTGCGGGTATTATCGCACTCAGCGAAGCCGACTGTCCTATCTTGAGAGTGATCGAGGTCTTGCTGAGCTTAACATTTGACGGAGCAGGATTTACATATACGGTACAGCTTGCGGTTTTGCCGTTATAAAGCTTTACGGTTATTTTTGCCGTACCCTTTTT
>CACXDV010000239.1 GCA_902766585.1 uncultured Ruminococcus sp. | reverse complement strand
TTCACGCTGAACCGTGTATATACCGAATGGTACAGGGGCAAGGGCTATGATTTTACAATAACAAGCTCAACAGCCTATGACCAGGCGTTTGTTTACGGAAGGAATATTTTTACGGAAATATCGGATGTTGTAGATGAGGTATTCAATCTTTACATTACCCGTCCTGATATAAAACAGCCTCTTTTTGCCCAGTATTGTGACGGCGTAAGAGTTAAGCGTGACGGTTGGCTCAGTCAATGGGGCTCAAAGGCGCTTGCGGACAGAGGTCTTAATGCCTTGCAGATACTCAGGAGCTATTACGGCAGGGATATCATTATAAGAGAAGCGCCGAGAGTTCAGGGAATACCACTGTCCTTTCCGGGAGTTCTGTCAAGCGGTTCAAGGGGAACACCTGTCCGCGTATTGCAAAGCCAGCTGAATTCTATATCAAAAAATTTCCCGCTTATAGGCAGGCTTGCGGTTGACGGGATATATGGCCCTAAAACAGCACAGGCTGTAAGGACATTCCAGAGGATATTTGAGCTTCCTGTGACCGGATCGGTCAATTTTCCGACATGGTACAGGATATCAAATGTCTATGTAGCGGTGGAAAGGCTTGCAGAATTATAATTTTTGCAATAAAGTCTTGATTAAATTGCAAAAATAGGTTATAATCTTTCCATAATACTGTGTTCCTGAATTTTTGACAAAGCAGGGATTCAAAAAGGAGAGAAATAACATGAAAATAAACAAACATTTTGACGAGCTTGTTCCCAATTATCTTTTTGCCGAGATAGCCAAAAGGGTAAACGATTTCCAGCAGAGCCATCCGGAAAGAGATATCATACGTCTTGGAATAGGTGATGTGACTCTTCCGCTTGCGCCGGTAGTAGTTGAGGCAATGAAAAAGGGTGCAGAGGATCTTGCCCATAAGGAAAGCTTCAAGGGCTATCCTGATTATGAGGGCTATGCATTTGTAAGAGAGGCAATAGCTGATTATTATAAGGGCTTCGGAGCAAATGTAAGCGCTGATGAGATTTTCATATCAGACGGAGCAAAATCCGACTGCGGAAATATCGGCGATATTTTTGACAAGGAAAATACCGTTCTTGTGACCGATCCCGTATATCCTGTATATGTGGATTCAAACATCATGTCCGGCAGAAAAATAGTATATGCCGACTGTAATAAGGAAAATGGATTCAAGGCATTGCCGGATGAAAATGTGAAGGCTGATATAATATATCTTTGTTCCCCTAATAATCCGACAGGCGCGGCATATACAAAAGAGGAGCTTGCTTCATGGGTGGATTATGCAAATAGGAACGGCGCAGTAATTCTTTATGATGCGGCTTATGAAGCATTTATTTCAGAGGAGCTTCCGCGTTCGGTATTTGAGATAGAGGGAGCAAGGAATTGCTGTATTGAGTTCTGTTCGCTTTCAAAGACAGCAGGCTTTACGGGTACGCGATGCGGCTATACGGTGATACCGAAGGAGCTTGAGCGCGACGGCCATAACATCTATAAGCTCTGGTACAGAAGACAGGCTACAAAATTCAACGGAGTATCATGGCCTGTACAGTGTGCGGCGGCGGCTGTTTTCAGCGAGGAAGGTCAGAAGCAGATAAAGGAGAACATCAATTATTATAAGGAAAACGGAAGGATAATCGCCTCCGCGCTTGATGAAATGGGGATATTCTACACAGGCGGAAAAAATTCTCCGTATATCTGGCTTGAGTGTCCGAACGGAATGAGTTCATGGGAATTTTTTGACAGGCTTCTGAATGAGATAGGAGTTGTAGGTACTCCCGGAGCCGGCTTCGGAAAGAATGGAGAGGGATTTTTCAGGCTTACCTCCTTCGGTGACAGGGAAAAGACCATTGAAGCCGTTGAGCGTCTTAAAAGCATGAAATTCTGATATAAAAAAATGACAGTCTGCTGTACCGTTTGAATGATACAGCAGACTGTTTTTTTGACTGCTAATACAATAAATCAAGGAAGCTGTTTAATGTAAGCTTATTGATAAGATATATAAAAAGTATGAGCATAACTATTCCCGACCAGATAAGAAGGGCGCGGCAGAAGGAACGGATGCTCTGATTTGTGTGTGGCAGAAGCAGGAGTACTCCCGCGAAAATGACATTCAGAGCGGGAATGAGCATTACAAATTGAAGGATGAATGCCTGTAAGGTGGAGATAGGCTTGTTTTCCTCTTCAAATGTTCCCTCCGGCAAAAATGTGAGAGTACGCTGTTTTTTAGCGGCGGCGCGGGTAAGCCTGTCTAATCTTTCATCTGCCTCATCATCAAGGGTGTTTTTCTGAGATGAGGTAAACCGCTTTTCAAAAGGAGGAGCGCAAAGAGCTTCGAGACGGGCAAGAGTTTTTTCCCTGAGATAAAGCTCCTCTGCGATCTCATAAATAATTCCCGAACCCTCGGAGCCTTCCTTGTGTTCATTTTTATCAAGAGCTATATCGGTTCTTACGCTCCCGCTGAAAACCTCTTCAGGGGTAGAAAGGGGAGGAACGGTTATTTCATTTTCCTTTTTTTCCGGCTCGTGTTCATTGCCTCCGTTTTCAGCCGCGGTATTTTCCTTTGCGGGAATAGCTGCAATATCGGCTGACAGTTTTTTTCTGTTCCTGCGGTTTTTCTTCCTTCCCTTAGCGGGAGAATTGATCATTGCAGGAGAAAGCGTTCCTGCGTCACAGCTTTGCTTCACGATTGTTACCTCCGGAATTATGTATTGCCGTCGGAGTATCAGTCGATCTGGTTCATAACAAGACCTGTAATAAGCTTGGGATAGAAGTAGGTCGATTTCTGAGGCATCTTCTCACCGGCAGCGGCGACATCCCTTATCTCGGTAACTCTTGTGGGATTTAGGATAAAGCAGCACTGTGCATTTCCGCTGTCCACTGCATTTAGGGCATCTTCAAGCTTCTTGACATAGGTAAGATTTATCTGTTTAGCCATGTTTTCCGCATCAATACCGAAAATGCGCTCAAGCACAAGAGTATGCAGCACCGAAACATCAAGACCGCACCAACTTTTGCTCTTATCGGTGATGATAGAGGAAACGGCATTTTTATCCCTGAGCTTAAGCATATACCAGCAGTTTTCGCCGCTGTAGAAGGCAAATGCCTTTTCTCCCGCGTCATAGAGCTTTTTCAGTTCGGCTTCAATTTCCGACTTTTCGGTGTATTCGGAAATATCGAAGTATTCACGGCATTTTTCAATAGCTTCATTTGCGTTGAAACTATCAAGTCCTCTTACTATTCTGTGAGTAGGAAGAACAAGAAGTCCGGGATGCTCCATATCCACCAGCATCATCATAACATAATCCTCAGCGCCGTTTCCGATACCGTTTTCACGGCAGTAATTACGGTAGTTGAGAGCTGTTTCATAGCGGTGATGACCGTCTGCTATATAAAGCTTTTTGTCCGCGAAGGCTTTTGAAATTGCTTCTGTTTCAGCCTTGTCTGTAACAGCCCAGAGTCTGTGAGTAACGCCTTCATTGTCGGTAAGGCAGTTTAAAGGCTCACCTTCGCTGAGTTTATCAAGACGGGATGTTATTTCATGCTTTTTATCCATATAGAGCGAATATATCTGACTGAAATTGCAGTTTGTAGCCTTCATAAGATTGAATCTGTCCTCTTTTGCCTTTGAGAGTGTTTCCTCATGGGGGAGAACTATTCCCTTGGAAAACTCCTCAAGCTTTACGCGGACAATACAGCCCTTGAAGCTTCTTGTGATACCGCCTGCAGTAAATTCTTCCTCATAGATATAGACTGCCTCATCATCATCTTTTCTGAGGATACCCTTATTGAGCCAGTCATTAAGGGTACTGCCTGCTGTTTCGTAGGGTGTTTCGCCCTTCGGCAGTTCAAGGCGGATGATATTGTTTTCATTCTCCTTGATATAAGATAATCTCTGCTCCTCACTGATGATGTCATAGGGCGGGCAAACGAGCTTTTCAATGCTTCCTGCCTTTTCCGTGTCGAACCTTAAACCTTTGAACGGTCTGATCTCTGCCATTTTCTTTTTCTCCTTTGCAAGAAATAATAGTTTTTGTCGTAACTACTATTGTAATAGTCCGGAGAGTTATTGTCAATGGCAAATTGCTTCCGACGGCAAAAATACTATATCATATCCGCATTGAAAAAATGATAGAATCCTGATATATGAAAAAAAGAATGGTGCCGGCACAGCTAAGCTGTTACCGGCATCACTTTTATGGAGGAATGAAAAATGAGAAGAAATCAGTCCACTATATGCTCAAAATGGTTTTCACAAGCTTTTTCAAGGGCTTTGATAATGATTTTGAGTGTTTTTATTCTTGCGAATTTTTTATCATTTGATTCGATTATATACCATGGTGCATTTTTTGTGCTGGTCTTTTGGAGCATTTCATCAACGGCGACCTCATAGTCAGACCATTTTTCACGGTTTCGCCAGTCCTCATCGGTAATTTTCCACTGCTTTTCGGGTGTATTCTGACGCTCGGTAAAGCGGGCAAGCTGTGTGTCGCTGTCGATATGGATCCAGAATTTAATGACAACTGCGCCCCAGTCCGTGAGCATTCTTTCAAACTCGTTTATTTCGTTATAGGCGCGGTTCCAGTCCTTTTCGGTGCAGAAGCCTTCAAGACGCTCTACCATTACCCTGCCGTACCAGGTTCTGTCGAAAATGCATATATGACCTGTTTTGGGGAGCCTTTTCCAGAATCTCCAAAGGAACTGGCGGTTAAGCTCATGCGGCAGAGGAGATGCGATAGGGTGCACATCAAAGCCTCTCGGATCAAGCGGATAAGCTACTCTGCGGATATTGCCTCCCTTTCCGGCAGCATCCCAGCCCTCATAGCAGAGGATAACGGGTATTTTTTTGCGGTAAATGATATTGTGCAGTTCACTGAGTCTTGACTGGAGCTTTTTGAGTTCCTTTTTATATTTTTCGTCGCTGATAGCGGGGGAAAGGTCTACCTCTGAAAGCGAGGGCATTTTTATCAGCGGGAATTTTTCATTGAAGGGTTCTCCGACATATCTTCCGTCCTTAAGTCCCTTGTCGATCTTTGCGGTGAGAAGCTTCATGGCATCGCGTACAGCAGCCTTTCTTTTGCTTCCGTCGAGGATATTCCATGATATCGTTTCCGAGGTCTTTTCCATAAATTCATCATAGGCGGCGAGGAAACGCTTATATTCCTTATGCTGCCAGAGATCCTCATTTGTTACGCGCCATTCGGTTTCAGGAGCTTCTGCGAGGGAGCGAAGACGGCTGAACTGTTCGTCCTTTTCTATATGCAGGAAAAACTTCAGTACGAGATAGCCTCCGTCACGGAGCTGCCGTTCAAATTCGTTTATCTGACGGATACGGCGGCTGTACTCATCCTTGGTTATTTCGTGGCGCATGAATTTTCTTACAGCGCCTTCCATCCATCCGGAATCGAGGAAGGTTATCTTTCCGTTTTCGGGGATAGCGTTGAAATACTGGTAGAGGAAGGGATATCTTTCATCTTGCTCCTTTATGATGACAGGAGATTCTGTCTTGTAAAAACGCGGGTCTATCTCGCTGATAAGCTCTTTAATAAGACTTCCCTTTCCGGCGGCAGCCCAGCCTTCTATAAGTACGAGAACAGGGAGTTTTGCTTCGAGCAATAATTGCTGCTGTCCGAGGAGCTTAGCGCGGAGTTCTTTGATTTCGGTACTCAGTGCTTCCTTGTCCTCATGCTTTTTTATTTCAAAATCCTTGAGCATGATAATGTCCTCCTGTCATATCAGAATTAATGGTGGGATTTACCTGAGTACATTATAACATAAAATCCGAAAAAATCCACATATTTTTTAAATTTTCTTGAAAATTTTTATTTTTTAATATTATTATACTATGGGAGAAAATGTTTTTCTGTATGAATAATTGTATTTTACAAAAAATAATAATTTATAGGTGACATTTGAGGGATAATATGTTATTATAAAGCATAGAGCGCTTAAAGTACGAAAGGAGGACTCCAGTGAAAATACTGCTTTCTACCGATGCATATACTACGCTTACAAACGGTGTTTCAATGGTTGTTAAAACACTTTATAATACTTATACAGAGCAGGGGCATGATGTAAGGATCATTACTATGTCCGGAGATATGAGGTCACACCATGAAGGAGATGTGTATTATATTCCTTCATTCCGCACTCCGATATACCCTGATGTAAGACTAAGTTTTGTCAGACGGCATCCGTTCATCAATGAGCTTAAAGAATGGAGACCTGATGTTGTTCATATACATACCGAAGGTCCCGCCGGAAAGCTGGCAAAGAAAATTGCGAAGTCAGTGTCCGCGCCGATCGTTATGACATGGCATACGGATTATGCGAAGTTTGCATTCCATAAACATTCATCCAACAGGATAGTCGAATGGAGTGCCCGAAGGCTTATGGCAGCGTCATACAGGGGAACGAATATCATTACCGTTCCGTCATATAAGGCAAAGGCTATACTTGACAGCTATCGTCTCAAGCATCCCAATATGGTGATACCGAACGGAATAATACT
>CACXDV010000238.1 GCA_902766585.1 uncultured Ruminococcus sp. | reverse complement strand
GTGCCGGTGACCGGACTTGAACCGGTACAGTATTGCTACCGAGGGATTTTAAGTCCCTTGCGTCTACCTATTTCGCCACACCGGCATGAAAACAACAACCATATGATAACACATAAATCAGTATTTTTCAAGATGAAAAGCAAAAAAATATTTTCCCGTCCGCATAATAACAGGTAATATGACAAAAGAATCCTGAATAAGCTTTATTATTCAATGTGATTTTGCATTGGACTTTGAAGCTTATTCAGGGGGAAATGAAATGAAGGCTCCGCTTTATTCTGTGCTGAAAATTATTGTAATTTCGATTATCGGCTGTTTAAATCATTTTATGTATGAATGGACGGGAAATAATTTCCTTATAGGTCTGTTTACTCCGGTGAATGAAAGCATATGGGAGCATCTGAAGCTGCTGTTCTTTCCTGTCCTGTTTTTTATGGCTGCGGAATATATCATATACGGTCATAGAAATGATAATTTCCTCTTTTCCGGAACCTCTGCTCTGCTGACCGGACTTGTATTTATCCCCGCGGCATACTATACCTATACGGCTGTTACCGGCAGAGGCTTCTTTATTGCCGATATAATAATTTATTTCCTGTCCGTAATAATATCGGCAAGAAAAGGCAAAAGCAGCGGCGGAAGTCTGACAAAGGAACTGTCCGCTGCACTGATACTGCTTTGTCTTGCTGTTCTGTTTGCCGGATTTACGGTATATCCTCCCGATTCACCGCTGTTTATCAGTCCGGTATAAACTGTTATTTTTGGTGAAAAGAAAAATTGCCACATTTAAGCTAAGTCAGCCTTACGGCAAATTTGACTGTTGACTTTGTTGTGATAATGTTATAAATTATTATTATAGATAACGGACTTTTGTGTACATTTCTGCTTTCGGGAGGATGAAACAATGGATAAAAGAAAAATGATCTCCGCTGCCCTTATGAGGAAAAAGCCCGATCTCGTGCTTAAAAATGCAAGGATAGTAAATGTATTCACTTCTGAGATAATCAGCGGTGATGTTGCCGTTGCCGAGGGAATGATAGTCGGCACAGGCGAATACAGCGGAAAAAAAGAGGTCGATCTGCAGGGAAAATATGTTCTCCCCGGCTTTGTGAATGCCCATGTTCATGTGGAATCCTCTATGGTGACGCCCGAAGCTTATGCAATGGAGGAGCTTCGTCACGGCACAACAACACTTATAACCGATCCGCATGAGATAGTCAATGTAGGAGGAGCAGAGGCAATAAAGGATATCCTTGCCGCTGCTGAAAGGTCTCCCGCGAATTATTATGTCATGCTGCCGTCATGTGTTCCGAGTACTCCGTTTGAAAATTCGGGAGCTGTCCTGAATGCAGAGGATCTGATACCGTTCAGGGACAATGAATTTGTTCCGGGACTTGGTGAAATGATGAACAGTGTGGGCGTTCTTGCAGGCGATAAGGATATCATGGCAAAGCTTGACGGCTTTGAAGGCATGATAGTGGACGGACATTTCCCTATGGGTACGGGAAAGGCTCTGAATGCCTACATTACAGCCGGTATACATACCGACCATGAAAGCATTTCCTTTGAGGAGGCGCTTGAAAAGGTACGCGCAGGGCTTGCAGTGCTTATAAGAGAAGGCTCTGCCAGCAGGAATCTTGATGATATAGTAAGGGGTATTGTCCGTGAGGGTACGGATATATCCGGATTTGCCTTCTGTACTGATGATAAGCACCTTGCCGATATCCGCCGTGACGGTACGATAGCATATAATATCCGCAGAAGCATTGAGCTTGGTCTTGATCCGATAAAGGCAATAAAAATAGCCACGATAAATGCTGCAAGGATATACGGTCTGAAAAGGATAGGCGCTGTTGCCTGCGGATATAAGGCTGATCTTGTTGTAGTTGACGAACTTGAAAAAATGAATATCGTTCAGGTATATAAGGACGGAGTGCCTTTTGAAGAAATAAAACCGCCGAAGGGAAAATACAGCGATATTCTTATTGATAATGTCAACATAGCACCTATTACAGAGGAAGCATTTTATATACCCGAAAGGGAAAATTACAGCGTTATCGGTATAGTCAATAAGCAGATAGTTACGAAAAAGCTTACATATAACAATGAGCAGCTAAAGGAAGGCATCAGTGACGGGAGCATACGCAAGATAGCTGTTATCGAGCGTCAC
>CACXDV010000237.1 GCA_902766585.1 uncultured Ruminococcus sp. | reverse complement strand
TGCAGGACTTGTAGCAATAACGGCAGGCTGCCATACGGTAGATATACTCGGTTCTCTTATCATAGGTATCGTTGCAGGTATCCTTGTAGTAATTGCAGTTGAGTTTGTAGATAATAACCTCAAGGTAGACGATCCTGTAGGCGCAGTTGCAGTTCATATGTGCAACGGTATCTGGGGTACTTTAGCAGTAGGTATTTTCTCAAAGGATGAAGGAACACTCGGTCTTCTTTACGGCGGCGGATTTGAGCAGCTTGGCAAGCAGGCACTCGGTATCCTCTGCATCGGCGGATATACAGCAATTCTTATGACAGCAATATTCTTTATTCTGAAAAAGACTATAGGTCTCCGTGCTTCAAAGGAAGAAGAGGTAAGAGGTCTTGATCTTACAGAGCATGGTCTGTCCAGCTCTTATGCAGACTTTATGACTGTTCCGCAGGTTCTCACAGGTGACAGCAAGGATGAGGCAGGCACAGTACCTCCTGAGAAGGCTGTTGAGATAACACTCAAGCAGAAGGAGAAGCCGTCCGCGACCTCAGACGGAGTTAAGTTTACAAAGATCAGCATTATCACAAAGCAGAGCAAGTTTACCGAGCTTAATACAGCTCTTACAGAAATAGGTATAACAGGCATGACAGTAACACAGGTTCTCGGCTGCGGTGTACAGAAGGGTAAGACAGAGTATTACCGTGGTGTTGAGGTAGAAATGAATCTGCTTCCGAAGATCCGTATAGATATAGTAGTCTGCAAGGTTCCTGTTAAGCAGGTCGTTGATACAGCCGTTAAGGTAATGTATACAGGTCATATCGGCGACGGCAAGATCTTCATCAGTGATATCGAGGATATAGTCCGTGTCAGCACAGGTGAAACAGGCTTTGATGCACTTCAGGATCATTAATTCAGATTATTTCCGTTACATTTGTGTGTGTGAATACAGCGCCCGGAAGTCACTCCCCGGGTGCTGTGTTCATTAATAAGGAAAACCGGCTTTCCCGTTTCAGCAGGAAAGCCGGTTTATTTGTACTATTTTTCAACTGTCACCTTACAGCAGGCAGTTTTACCATTGTATGTCTTTACAGTGACATAGGCAGTTCCGGGCTTCAAGCCCTTAAATGTACCCGTCCAGTCTGTTCTTGTCATTTTAATAACAGACGGATCGTTTGTGCTGTAGGTTCTTGTTGCTGCGCTTGCGCCTGGTGAAAGGATCGCGCTTACCGAAGCAGTCTGACCTACTTTAATAGTCATTGAAGTTTTACTCATTTTGACATAGGCGGGAGCCGGATTTACATATACAGTGCATACAGCAGTTTTTCCGTTATACAGTCTTACGGTTATTTTTGCAGTACCTGTTTTAAGCGCTTTAAATTTGCCCATCCAGTCGCTTCTCGTCATTTGTACAACGGAAGGATTGTTAGATGTATAAGTTCTTGATGCGGAAGCGGTATTTGCGGGAAGGACAGCGGATATAGAAAAGGTTTCTCCGACACCCATTGACATTGATGTTTTTGTCAGTGAAACACTTGATGGAGCGGGTTTGACATTGACAATGCATTTTGCGGTCTTACCGTTATAGAGTCTTACGGTGACATTGGCTGTACCGGGTTTTACTCCGATGAATTCTCCTATCCAGGTTGTTTTTGTCATTCTTGCAACTGAGGAATTGCTTGATGAATAGATTCTTGTAACTGCAGCGGTATTGGCTGGCAGTATAGTATTAACTGAGAATTTTTCTCCTACTCCTATTGTGACAGCATTTTTGCTGAGTGCTGCACTTGTCGGTGCAGCCTTGACGGAAACTGAGCAGGTCATTCTGACATATCCGGAGGAAGCTGTAATAGTGGCTGTGCCGGGTTTTATTCCTTTGATTTTTCCGTTTGTGACAGTAACGACCGAGGGATTGGAGCTTTTCCATGTCAAAACGGCATTTGAAGGAGATACTGTTGCCTTGAGAGTGATAGTTTCACCTACTCCGAGACCTGTAGCAGTTTTATCAAGCTTGATAGAAGAAGCATATATGACAGGTTCCTTTACGGTAACAACGCATGAGGCAGTTTTGCCGTTTGAGGTCTTTGCAGTAATGATGGCGGTTCCGGCAGCAGCAGCGGTTATATTACCGTTTGATACGGATGCAACACTGCTGTTTGAGGATGTCCATGTAAGAGATTTATTGGTTGTTTCTTCCGGATAAACAGTTGCTGTAAGTGTAAGTGTTTTTCCCTTGTCAATGGTTGCAGAGGTCTGGCTGAGAGTTACTTTTTCAGCATCGACCTTTAACGGTATGAACGTAATATTATTTGAGGATGAATATTTTTGAGCAGCGGAGCCTGATATACCTTTGATAGTAAAACCGGAAACTGCTTTTGCTGTTTCCGAATCATAGTTCCAATAATAACCGAAAGCCTTCTGATTGATTATTGTAACGCTTTTAGGAATGGTTATGCTTTTCAGGCTGCTGCAGTTTGCAAATGCGCGAACTCCGATACTTTTTACACTTTCAGGTATAGTCACATCCGAAAGGAGACCGCAGTCTGAAAAAGCACGATCGCCTATAGCAGTAACGGTTCCCGGAATAACGATGTTTTTAAGAGATGAACAAAATCCAAAGGAATCGCTTTCTATAGCTGTAATTCCGCTTTTGATCGTAACAGAAGACAGTCCCTCGCAGTCATAGAAGACATGATCGGAAATAGATTTTACGCTTCCGGGTATGGTAATACTTCTGATCGAATAGCAGTTCATAAAAGCTGCGCTGCCGATGCTTGTAACGCTGTTCGGTATATTGATGCTCAGAAGTGAAGCACAGGATTTGAAGGCTCTGCTGCCTATTTTAGCGAGTGTATCGGGGAGAGTTATGCTTTTTATGCCGGTATTGCTGAATGAAGCGTATCCGATACTTTTGACTCCCTTAGGAATAATGATCTCAGTGATCGAACGGCAATTTTCAAAGGCTCTGTCCTCAATTGCCGTAACTCCGTCCGGTATAGTGTAAGATCCTGATCTTTTTTGAGGACACTGTATAAGAGTAGTTTTTTGTTTATCGAATAAGACACCGTTCAAAGATGAAAAATATTGATTTGCGCTTTCAACGCTGATATAGGAAAGCTTTTCACAATTATAAAAAGCAAGCTTGCCGATACTTGAAACACTGCCTGATAAATATACACTATTCAACTCGGAGCAATTAGCAAAGGCTTTTGTACCTATGCTTTTAATACTGTCAGGGAGCGTAATGCTTGTAATGGTTTTACAGTTCATAAAGGCATTATCGCTGATCTCTGTTACTGGAAGGCTGCTCAGCGTGTCGGGTACAGAAACAGAACCTCTGGAGCCTGAGTAGCCGTTTATGATGACTGTTCTGCCCGATACGGTATATAACCAATCCGATGAATTAACAGCCGCATTCGCTGTAATACTGCTTTCAGGCATGACATCAGGCAAAACAGCGGCGGTACTTACGGTCAGAACTGAACAAAGCATTACAGCAAACAGCTTTTTTAATGTTTTGTGTTTATTATGCATTTTCAAACCTCCGTTTTAGATTTCATTAATATGTAAAATAACACAGCCCGCCTTTAATAAAACGGGCTGTATTGTACATTATCCAAAAATAATACAATCATAGTCTAAAACATTTGGCAACAAAAGTCAATAGCAATATTGACGGGAATTTAATAATGAAATTGCGGATTTATTAAGGATAATAGCATATCATTGATCGCTCATTACATCATCAAGAACCTTTTTGAGTGTATCGGCAGAGTTTTTGAGTGCCTTTCTTTCTTCGTCATTAAGTTCGATCGGAACAGCGCCCTCTACACCGTTCTTTCCGACAATAACGGGAGTACTGAGTGCAACACCTTCCGCGCCCTCCATATTCTGAATACTTGATACGGGAAGAATGGATTTTTCATCTCTTACAATAGCCTCGCATATACGCTTAACAGACATAGCAATACCGTAATAGGTAGCTTTTTTCTTTTCGATGATCAGATAGGCGCTGTTTTTCACATCCTCAGCGATCCTTTCCATTGAGCTGTCATGGTCGAAATGACCGCGCATTTCACAGAATTTATTAAGCGGAACGCCTGAGACATTTGCGCTGCTCCATGCTGCAATTTCGCTGTCGCCGTGTTCACCTATAATGAAGGCGTGTATAGTTCTGCTGTCAACATCAAGATGCTGTCCTAAGAGGTATTTTAGTCTTGCTGTATCAAGAACAGTACCCGAGCCGAATACGCGGTTTGAAGGGAAGCCGCTGAGCTTTTTAGCTACGCTTGTAAGAATATCGACAGGATTTGCTACGATAAGAAGGATACCGTCTTTATTGTACTGTGTGATCTGAGGAATGATCGACTTAAAGATACCTACATTCTTTTTAACTAAATCAAGTCTTGTTTCACCGGGCTTCTGACCTGCTCCTGCCGTAACGATAATAACAGAAGCGTCACTGATATCAGAATAATCCCCTGCATATATCTGCATAGGCTTGGAGAAGGGGAGTCCGTGGCTTATATCGAGAGCTTCACCTTCGGCTCTGTTTTTATCAGCGTCAATGAGTACGATCTCGGAAAAAAGGCTGCTTTCCATAAGCGCAAAGGCTGATGCTGAGCCTACAAAACCACATCCTATGATAGCTGCTTTTCTGCTGTTTATATTTGACATTTATCATCTCTCCTTTGAAATATTATTATGTGAGTCAGATCGGGATAATATTATATCTGTGTAAATTATTCCGTTAAATAGATTATACTATAGATGAATTATTGCAGTCAATACCGTATTTGATACAAATTAATACAAATATAGCTTCAAAGTGAAATATTTTTTAAATATTGCTTTATTTTTTTAATTAAATATGTTATAATATCGAAGTATTTTTAAAATACAATAATGTTGGCAGGAGGTTATTCAATTTGAAACCATTAAATCTTGAATGGGCAGAAATAGGAGTATTTATTGTATATCTTCTATTTATGCTCGGAATCGGCGTTTTCTTTTTTATCAGAACAAAAAGCGGCGGCGAAAAAACATATTTTCTCGGCGGACGTAAAATGGGACCATGGGTAACGGCACTTTCAGCCGGTGCTTCAGATATGAGCGCATGGGTACTTATGGGACTGCCGACCTCTATTTATGCTTTAGGTCTCGGACAGCTCTGGATACCGATAGGACTTGTTATCGGATATACAATAAGCTGGCTTCTTGAGGCTCCGAGACTCAGAAGGTTCTCTATTGTTGCAAATGACTCTATTACCATTCCGCAGTATCTGACGAACCGTTTTCTTTCAAGCTCAAGGGTATTGCAGATAATATGTGCTGTGGTATTTCTGATAGCATATACAGTTTACTCAGCATCGAGCTTAAAGGCGTGCGGAACACTGTTTCAGACGGTTATCGGCATTGATGCGAAGATAGCAATGTATATTGCGGCAGTTATTATTGTAAGCTATACCTTCCTCGGAGGCTTTTCAGCAGTTTGCTGGACAGACTTTTTCCAGGGTATGCTTATTTTTGCGGGAATGCTGATAGCTCCGATATTTGCAGTATCGGCAATTGATCTGTCACATATTCATTCGCTTGCAGATATTTCAACACCTGTAGATAATTACTGGAATATGTTTACCAACTGGGAGGATATCGTCTCAGGTCTTGCATGGGGACTCGGCTATTTCGGAATGCCCCATATAATCATCCGCTTTATGTCCATTCGTTCTCAGAAGGAGATGAAGAAGTCTGCCGCTATCGGTATAGCATGGACAGCATTTATAGTACTTTTTGCTGCCGCTATCGGAGTGATAGGACTGATGTATCTTGGCTTTGATCAGGAAACATCGGATAATTCACTTGTATTCATTACAATGGTAAGAAAAATATTCCCGGCTGTAATGTCCGGTGTACTTCTTTCCGCTGTTCTTGCTGCTTCAATGAGTACGGCAGACAGCCAGCTTCTTTCGGCATCATCTTCATTTGCAAGTGATGTTTATAAGCCTGTATTCCGTAAGAACAAGGCAAGCGATAAGGAAATGCAGTGGGTAGGAAGACTTGTTGTTCTTGGCGTTGCAGTCATTGCAGTAATTATTGCTTCGGATCCGAATTCAGGCTCCATTATGGCTCTTGTATCAAACGCATGGGGAATATTCGGCGCAGCTATCGGTCCTTCCATACTGCTGAGTCTTTTCTGGAAACGCTTTAATTTCAAGGGCGCTGTTGCCGGAATAGCTTTTGGTGCAGCAGTTGATATCGCATGGATGCTGATGCTCACAAGCACAGGTTCGACCTACGGAACAATGCTTTATAATACAAAGATCTATGAGCTTGCTCCGGGATTTGTTTGCGGTCTGATCGCAGCGGTAATAGTTACGCTTATAACAAAGGCTCCTGATAAGAAGGTTGAGGAGCTGTATGATAAAGCGCTTGCATATGAAGATAATGATTCTTCTAAGGCAGACAGTGAGGAAGCTGTAAGCGCAGTATCCGCAGAATAAAGAATAATGGATTACGCATTCCGTTATCAGGATGCGTAATTTTTTTTGGAAAAAATAATTCCGTCAGCACAGCAGGCTTCGTTATTGATAAAGCGTTAAAAAGGTGATATAATAAGCAGGACAGCCGTAAACACCGGCGATCTGATATCAGGAGAGAAAATAATGGCACTAATAACGGTACAAGGATTAAAAATGGAATTCGGAGAACAGCTTTTGTTTGACGGAATGAGCTTTGAGATACAGGAGGGCGACAGGGTAGGACTGATCGGAGTGAACGGAGCGGGAAAAACTACTTTGTTCAAGCTTCTCACAGGGGAATACTATCCTACAGACGGCACTGTAGTTGTAAATAAAAATGTAACAATAGGGTATATGGAGCAGCACGTCTGCCGCAATCTTGATCGCAGTGCATATGACGAGGTTATGACAGTTTTTTCCGAGCTTATCGGAATGGAAAAGGAGCTTGAGGAACTGAATGGTGAAATAGCCTCCTCCGGAAATGACCTTTCTGCCAAAGTGGAAAGACAGGCATTTCTGCATGATGAATTTGTGAGAAGAGGAGGACTTACTTGCAGGTCGAGGGCACGTTCCGCCCTGTTGGGACTTGGCTTTGATGACAATGAAATGAAGCTGCCCATAAGCTCTCTCAGCGGAGGACAGAGGGCAAAGCTGCAGCTTGCAAAGCTGCTTCTTTGTGATGCAAGCCTGCTTTTGCTTGATGAGCCTACAAACCATCTTGATACACAGAGCGTAGAGTGGCTTGAAGAATATCTTATAGAATCACGCTGTTCGTTTATTGTTATTTCGCATGACAGATATTTTCTTGATAGGACGACAAATCGTACCTTCGAGATAGAAAATCACCACATGGAGCGCTATAAGGGTAATTACAGTGCATTTCTTCCGCAGAAGGAGGAGCATCTTCTGAGCCTGAAAAGAAATTACGACAATACCATGAAGGAAATAGAGAGACTTGAAGGCATTGTCGAGCAGCAGCGACGCTGGAACAGGGAAAAGAATATCCGTACGGCAGAAAGCAAGATGAAGGTGATACACCGTCTTGAAGAGGGGCTTGTCAAGCCGGAAAATGCTCCGGACAGTATCAGCTTCGGACTTGGTATAAGCAATCAGAGCGGAGAGGATGTCCTTGATGTTAAGGAGCTTTCTCTGTCCTTTGGAGAAAAGCGCTTGTTCAGGGATGTTTCCTTTGAGATACACAGGGGCGAGAGGATATTTATACTCGGTCCGAACGGATGCGGAAAGACCTCGCTTCTCAAGACACTTCTCGGAAGCTATAAGGCGGATTCAGGCAGGATACGCTTCGGAGAGGGAGTAAAGACGGGCTATTACGATCAGATACAGACCGGCATGGACAGCGAAAAGACGGTATTTGAGGAGATGAGCGACCGTTTTCCGTCTATGACGAATACACAGATAAGGAGCACTCTTGCGCGTTTTTTATTTAAGGGAGAGGATGTATTCAAGCCCTTAAGTACACTCAGCGGCGGTGAAAGGGCAAGGGTACTTCTCACTACACTTATGCTCAGGGGAGCGAATCTTCTGTTTCTTGACGAGCCTACAAACCACCTTGATATAAATTCCTGTGAAGCATTACAGGATGCGCTTGATAGCTTTGAGGGGACACTTGTTATAGTATCGCATGACAGATATCTGATAAATGCCCTTGCGGATAAGATATTCTATCTTTCTCCCGAGGGAATACAGGTGTTTGAGGGAACATATGAGGATTATCTCAAAAAAGCCCGCCCGTTCGATACATTGAAGGCGCAAAAAAAATCCCCTGCCGAAACAGGGGAAAAACAGTCGGAATATAAAAAGAAAAAGGAAAATGATGCTCTCCGGCGCAAAAACAAGGCAAGGCTTACAAAGCTTGAAGCCGAGATAAGTGAAATGGAGAATAAGCTTTCAGGTCTTAATGAAAGCCTTAACGATCCTTCCGTATCGGCTGATTATGAAAAGCTTATGGAGGTCACGTCATCAATTTCCACAGGTGAAGCTGCACTCGAAGCTCTTTATGAGGAATGGGAGAATTTACAGCTTGCCCTTGAGGCTCAGACAGAGGGCTGAGCGAGATACCTTTTTATATCGTCAAAAAAGGATTCGGGGATATTGTCAACCGGGACATGAAGTGTCATAGGCTTGGATATATCAAGACTGATGATCCCCATAAGTGAATGGGCATCAATAGTGTAAACATCAGAAATAAGGTTTATCGGCATCTTTTCGTATTTTGTTGCAACGGAAACGAAGGATTTTACAGCGCTGAGATCATTGAATAATACTTCTGCTTCAAACATAAAAATAATTCCTCCCTGTCGGTAAATGGACACCTTGAAAGTGTTTGTTGATGTTCTCTTTATTACATTTTATCAGTATTTTGATATAAGGTCAACCGAAAAAACGCTTTTTTTGCAATTTTCGATTTTTCGGTTGAATCTATGATAAATACAAACAAATAACGACATTTTTTGGATATTACGTGGAGAGAAAAATGAAGATAAAAATATATACACTTGGCTGCAAGGTAAATCAATATGAATCGGAGGCTATGCAGGAGCTTCTGATAAAGAACGGCTATGAAGCTGCATCGGACGGAGAGTATGCTGATGTCACGATAATCAATTCCTGTGCAGTGACATCATCCGGAGAATCAAAGGCTGTAAGGCTCATGCACAGAATAAGAAGAGAAACGCCCGAAACGGTGATAGTGCTTACGGGCTGCATGGCTCAGACGCTTCCCGAAGGTGATAAAAGGGCTTCCGAGGCAGATATAATACTTGGAAATAAAAGAAGAGAGGATATCCTGAATGTACTGAATGATTACTTTGAGAATCGCAGAAGGATAACCTTTATACCTCCGTATGAAAGCCATGATGAATATGAAGTCCTCACAGTCAGCTCTTTTTCAGACAGAACAAGAGCATTCCTTAAGATCGAGGACGGCTGCAACAGGTTCTGTTCATACTGTATCATTCCGTATGCTCGCGGAAGAGTTAGGAGCACATCTTTAGATAAGATAAAGGGCAGTATTAAGACCTTTGAAGAAAACGGCTATAAGGAAGTAGTTGTGGTAGGAATAAATCTTTCATGCTACGGACAGGATATCGGAGAAAGCTTCAGAAACGGCATAATTACCGCCTGTGAAGCTGGAAATGTCAGGATACGTCTTGGTTCGCTTGAGCCTGAATCAATGGATGAGGAAACGCTGAGGGCTTTTGCGGGATATAAGAATTTCTGTCCGCAGTTTCATTTGTCCCTTCAAAGCGGCTGTGCTGAAACGCTTAAGCGCATGAACCGCCATTATTCACCGGATGAGTATGCAGAGATAGTCAGGAATATCAGGTCAGTATTTGATAATGCGGCAATTACTACAGATGTTATGGTAGGTTTTCCGGGTGAAACCGAGGAGGAATTCAGAAGCTCTCTGGAATTTGTCAGAAGCATGGGCTTTGCAAAGGTCCATGTTTTCCCGTATTCGCGCAGAAGGGGAACTGTTGCGGACAGGGCATCGGAGCAGGTTCCGGAAAACGTGAAAAAGGAGAGAGCAAGGCTGATGACAGCGGCGGCAGAGGAAAAAAGGCTTGAATTTCTGAGATCACAGATCGGCAGAACAGAACCCGTTCTGATCGAAACGCGCACAAAGGAAGGATGTCTTGAAGGATATACGCCTAATTATACTCCTGTTTTAGTTGAAGCAGCGGATGAGCTTATCAATGAAATAGTAAATGTCAGGATAAGCCGTGTTGAAGATGACGGCACTGTATTTGGTGAAATCGTTTGAAAAAGAATTATTAATTATATGAATGAATAAAAATATATTTCATTATACGATATTTTTATATAATTTGACTATTTAACTAAAAAACATCACAAAAATTATTACATAATTCATCTATACTTTATATAAATAATGTTGTATAATATAACAAAGCTTTAAACGCTGTTAAATATTACCACTATGCGAAGGGAGTGCGTAACATGGATGTTATAGCAACAAGAAAAGAAAAGGTTATTTATAGAAACGGTGACGTTGTTATCAAGGAGTTTTCGGAGAAGTTCCCGAAATCCGATATACTTAATGAGGCACTGAATCAGGCTCGTGTTGAGGAAACAGGACTTCCGATACCTGCTTTGCGCGCAGTATCCGTTATAGACGGCAAATGGGCTATCACTATGGATTATGTTGAGGGCAAGACGCTTGAGCAGATCATGGAAGAGGATCCCGACAATATTGAAAAGTACATGAATGATTTTGTAGACCTTCAGCTTAAGGTTCAGTCAAAGAAGGCACCGCTTCTCAATAAGCTTAAGGACAAAATGAACCGCAAGATATCTTCACTCGGCGGACAGATAGACGCTACTATAAGATATGAGCTTCATACCCGTCTTGACAGTATGCCGAAGCATAATAAGCTTTGCCATGGAGATTTTAATCCCTCCAATGTCATTATTGATAAGGACGGCAATCCTCATATCATTGACTGGTCACACGCAACACAGGGAAATGCATCCGCTGATGCAGCCCGTACTTATCTCTTGTTTGCGCTCAAGGACAAAAAGCTTGCTGATATGTATCTTGATATGTTCTGCAGAAAGAGTGATACAGCAAAGCAGTATGTACAGCAGTGGCTTCCTATCGTTGCCGCTTCACAGCTTGTCAAGAGGATCTCCGGCGAAGAGGAATTCCTTAAGGGCTGGGTTGATGTAGTAGATTATCAGTAATTTGTATAACCTCCGAATGTTCCGGGGAGCTCTGCCGCATTTGCGGCGGAGCTCTTCGGCATTTTATTATTAATTGAAAAAAAGTGACGGCACTTATCCTTAAAAATGCCGTCACCCTGAGAGAATGATATTATTTGATTATGACTGCCTGTTTAAAAAGCTCGTTGTATCTTGTTTTAAAGAGCGCTGCATCGTATCCTGTAAGAGTTCCGTAGGTAGGATCGCATACAAAGACCTTTTCACCGCTGTGGCCGACAAGTACCATACAGTGTTCGTTAGCGTACCATGTAACGGTTTTGCCGTTTGTACAGGTCCATGTTGCTGAATAGTAGCCTGGATTAAGATCCATGGTCGTCCATATGATTACGGGAATATCATTGTCCGTATACTCAAAAAGCTTTTCAAACTCAACATTCTTTAATTCGGTTGCTCTGAGGCTTGAATTTTTTTCCTTGAGGTATTTGTTTGCTGTTTCAACGATAACGGGGGAATAACAGCCGTAGGAATAAACGCTTCGCGGATCGCCGGCAAATTTTTCATGGAAATCCGTTTCCCATGCATTACCCTTTTCGAGATAATAATCTGAAATCTCTTCCTTGGTAACATTGTAGCCGTAATAGTTCAGTACTGTTGTCAAAGCAGTTATTTCACAGCCTGTCGGAAGCTCAGGGTGCTGGCAGATAGGTTTGATAGTTTCCATAAGAGAACCGCCCGATACAGTTACAGAGCATTTAGCGGTTTTTTCGTTAAAGGTCGAAACAATGATATCTGCCGTTCCGGCGCTGACTGCTTTTACAGTTCCGTTCTGATCTACTGTGCAGACTGATGTATCGGTTGAAGAAAAGCTCATTTTATAAGATGCGGAGTCTGTCGGGAGTATATATGATATTTTATCGGAGCTTCCTTTGGTGAGTGTCATCTGCTTTGGCTTTATAGAGACGGAGGAGGGAGCATTCTTTATGGTTACAGTACAGGAGGCAGATACATTATTGAATGCATAAGCCGTAATGATGGCGGTACCTGTTGCTTTTGTCTTAATATTTCCGTATG
>CACXDV010000236.1 GCA_902766585.1 uncultured Ruminococcus sp. | reverse complement strand
TGGCTCGTTGGTCAAGCGGTTAAGACACCGGCCTCTCACGCCGGTAACGGGGGTTCGATTCCCCCACGAGTCAGAAATATAGAATATCATATTCTTGTTTCTCTCTAAAATTTGTTATTAGCGGTCAAAAGCCGTTGATAGTTGGTGTCGATGACGTCGGGGGTCCACCTGTTCCCATGCCGAACACAGAAGTTAAGCCCGATGGTGCCGAACATACTTGGATGGTAACGTCCCGGAAAAATAGGAAGATGCCAACATAAATGACAGTCACATTTGTGGCTGTCTTTTTTTTGTTCCAATATGTTAGTATATATCTAATATAATTTTTGGAGGTAGATATTATGACTCAAAAAGAAATGATGCTCAGCGGTAAACTGTACAGATCAAGTGATCCGGAACTAAAGCAGGATGAAAAAAGAGCCAGACAGCTTACCCGAATGATCAATAACACAACAGAAGAACAGAAAGAATATAGAATTCAGCTATTTAAAGAGCTTTTCGGCAGTACAGGTGAAAAAATATATATTGAGCCTCCGTTTCGCTGTGATTACGGCTGCAATACATATATAGGCGAAAAATTCTATGCAAACTTTGACTGTATAATTCTTGATGTTGCTGAGGTTCATATAGGAGATAATTGTCTTTTCGGACCGAGAACCTGTATATATACTCCTTGTCATCCTATTGACGCGGAGATAAGGAATATGTCAATAGAGCTTGGCAAAAAGGTTGTTATCGGCAATAATGTATGGCTCGGAGGAAATGTTATTGTTAATCCGGGAGTAACTATCGGAAATAATGTAGTTATAGGTTCAGGTTCTGTTGTTACAAAGGATATTCCGGATAATGTTATTGCTGCAGGTAATCCTTGCAAGGTTATTCGTCCTATAACTGAGGTGGATAAAAAATACTGGACTGAAAAGCTCGACGAATATCTTTCATTAAAGGATAATTAAAACTTGGTATTATTTTTTCTTTAATGCGACACCCTTTTTTACAATGAAAACCTCTTCTGATATTTCCATCAGAGCTTTGTCATTATAGGAATCAGTATATAGTACATCAATTTTTATGTCTCCATAAAGCTCTTTAAATTTTTTGACTTTATTATCTCCGAAATTGAGCCTTCTGATTTTCTTTTGTTTAATGTCCACTTCTGTACCGATTATGTTTTCAGTATTAAGCATTTTTCTTATTTCCTGAAACATGAAATCAGGACTTGCGGAAAGAATTACGTCATCAGGTTCTATCAGCCGAATAATATCTGGATTCAGTTTATGTTTATGAGTTTCCCAGAAAGGCTTAAGAAAATCCTCAGGAGATTCAGAGCCATCAAAAACACCTGAAAAGAAATCATTGATAATGGATTCAATTTTTTCCTTTTTCAACAGACATAGCTTGTATCCGATAAGGCTGAAAAGAATTTTCGGAACATAAAGAAGGATCTTCTTTTTGTGTCTGATCATGTAGAATGAAAGATCAACAGAGCTTTCTCCTTTGTAAATTGTGTTGTCAAAATCAAAAACCTTCACTTTGCCTTCATCCTTTCCGTGCAGATAAATACCTGTTTATTTTATCATATTGCTGTTTAAACGGCAAGTATGGATTGATGCTTTTTAAAATTAAATACTCAGATAAAAATAGCCGGAGCTGTCGTTAAAACGTCAACTCCGGTTTTATTTATTCTTTGACTTTTTTAAAGATTTGTATAGCCCATAAGACTTTCATCAACTTCCCTTGCACAATCCCTTCCGTCACGGATAGCGCGTACTACAAGTGACTGACCGGAATGAGCATCTCCTGCTGTAAAGACATTTTCAACGCTTGTCAAATGCTTTCCTGAGGGTGATGAAATATTGGTTCTTGCATCTGTTTCTGTTCCGAATGCTTCTGTAATATATTTTTCACTGCCGAGGAAGCCCGCTGCAATAAGAACAAGCTCAACTTCAACTGTATGTTCGCTTCCTTCAACAGGCTTCATCATCATTCTTCCTGTTTTTTCATCCTTTTCGGGGCGAAGGTCAACAAGAACAGCAGCACAGAGATCACCGTTTTCGTTTTTAATAAACTCTTTGACTGTTGTCTGATATACACGCGGATCATGTCCGAATACGGCAGCAGCCTCTTCCTGACCGTAATCCGTTTTGCATACTCTCGGCCATTGCGGCCAGGGATTGTTTTCAGCGCGTTTATCAGGGAGCTTGGGCATCATTTCAAGCTGGAGAATACTTTTTGCTCCGTGGCGAACACAGGTACCGACACAGTCGTTGCCTGTATCTCCGCCTCCGATAACCATGACATTTTTATCCTTAGCAGAAATATATGTACCCTCCTGTAAGCCGTTGTCGAGCAGAGCCTTTGTGGTTGACCTCAGAAAATCGACAGCGAAATAAATGCCCTTTGCATCTCTGCCTTCAGCTTTAATATCACGGGGATTTGAAGCGCCGCAGGCAAGTATTACCCTGTCAAAGCTGCTGAGAATTTCTTCTGCACTGATATCCACTCCGACATTAACACCTGTGCGGAAGGTTACGCCCTCCTGCTTCATTATTTCTATTCTGCGTTCAATGATATGTTTTTCAAGCTTCATATTCGGTATACCGTACATCAGCAGTCCGCCGGCGCGGTCGGAGCGTTCAAAAACCGTAACGGTATGCCCTCTGTGATTGAGCTGATCTGCTGCTGCAAGACCGGAAGGACCTGAGCCGATAACGGCAACAGTTTTTCCGGTTCTGACCTTCGGAGGCTGAGCCTTAGCCCAACCCTCAGCATAGGCTTTTTCCACGATCGAATATTCATTATTTCTTACGGTCACAGCATCTCCCAATGCACCGCAGGTACAAGCCTTTTCGCAGAGTGCAGGACATACACGGGAGGTAAATTCCGGGAAATTATTTGTCATTCTGAGACGCTCATATGCGGAACGCCATGCTCCTCTGTAAAGCAGGTCGTTCCATTCGGGGATAAGATTATTAAGCGGACAGCCGGACATCATTCCTCCAATCATCATACCCGACTGACAGAATGGTACTCCACATTCCATACACCTTGCAGCCTGGCATTTCTGCTCAGCGCTGCTTAGTGGTTTATGAAATTCATCAAAATTCTTTATTCTGTCGTTTATAGGGAAGGCAGCTGCTTCCTCTCTGTTATATTCAAGAAATCCTGTCGGTTTTCCCATTTTTATTCCTCCTC
>CACXDV010000235.1 GCA_902766585.1 uncultured Ruminococcus sp. | reverse complement strand
CCTACTCCGCAAGCCATTCTTTGTTCAAGCGAAACAAGACATTCCTTTCCATGCTCCCTGCATATCTCAGCTATCCTTTTAAGCATCGGTGTCGGACCACAGGCACATACCCTGTCTACCTCGTCTATTATCTCACTCAGCGGACCTGTAACGAAGCCATGTATACCATAACTGCCGTTATCTGTGGTCTCAATAAGTCTTACTCCAAGTTTTTTGAAATCCTCTGTAAGAATTACCGCACTTTTGTCTCTGAAGCCGTTTATCACTATACTATCCGCGCCGGCTGTCCTTGCGCTGAACAGCATAGGCGGAACACCTATTCCTCCTCCGATAAATGCGGTTTTCCTTCCGTCACTCAAATCAAATCCGTTTCCGAGAGGAGCAATTATATTAACCGTCTCCCCCTCCTTCATTTCGGACATTATCCTTGTACCGTCTCCTCTTATCTCAAATACAAGCCTGATAACATCACCCTCTACATCACATACTGATATAGGTCTCCTGAGCGTCTTGCCTGGAACAAGAACGTGAACAAACTGCCCTGCATGACACATTTCCGCAAGCTCGGGATTTTTAAGCCTGAAATCAAATATAGCAGGCGTAAGATTTTTCTTTGAAACCAATATACAATCCTGTGCATCAAATTTCATATGTACCAATCCTTCCGGTGAATTATATATTATTATTATAACACATAACCTTCATATTTCAAAGCAATTTTAAAACATAAATTAAAAAACGGAGCCTTGCTTTTTCAGCAGAGCTCCGTAAGCTTTTATGCCTTTGCCTCTTTTCTTTTAGGGGTTATCTTCTTTTCCGTTCCGTCAAGTATACGGCGGATATTATCCTTATGCTTTATTATTATCATCAATGCAATAATGAATGTAACTGCAAATATAAAGCCTATCAGAACAGGTGAAGTATTGGCTATAGGTGCCAGTGTAGGAAAGTCTGCCGAGGAATCAAGAAGTCTCAGACATGAACCTACAAAGGGATATGTTCCTGCACAGACAAGCGAGCATTTTGAAATTGTCTTTGTGAGTACAAAGAATACACCGAATATAACAAGAGCAATAACAAGAACTCTCCAGTCAGTCATCAGCATGACAGAGGCTGTTGTAACTACTCCCTTTCCGCCTTTGAAATGATAATACAGGGGAAACATATGACCGACTACAGCAAATAAGCCTGCAAGATACATAAGCATCTGTCTTTCCTGCTGAAGCTCGATACCGTCCCATCCGAATGTCAGAAAATAGGGTATCAGTACGGATATTACGCCTTTAAGAAAATCTCCGATAAATGTGATTATCGCCGGTCCCTTGCCTACAGAACGAAGAACATTCGTAAATCCGGCGTTTCCGCTTCCTTCATTTCTGATATCCTTATGAAGAACAAGCGAGGTGACAATAATTGATGTATTTATACTGCTTATCAGATATGCAGCAGCACATGATATCAGCAAAAACAGCCATTGCTTTGTAAACAGATCCACGAGTAATTCCATATAATACACTTCCCTTTCTTATGACCACTAAGATTATACATCACGCAAATGATTATTTCAATCCGAATAATACATAATAAGCATTAAGATTTACATTTTTATTCGTTTAATATTACTTTTCTCTGAATCAGATGAAAATGTTTATTATTCCTATCACGGCACCGATCACTGCACCAAGATTTATTATAGCCTGAAGCTCATTCTTCATTACCGACATTACCAAAGCTTCAAGCTCATTAATATCCATAGCATCTATCTTATCACTTACTATAGTCTTAATATCAATGCTTTGGGAAACCGTATCTCCGATCTTATCAGCTACCATATCAACGGCTTTATCTACTGCATGATGTATAGTCTCCCTGTTCAGCTTAAGCTCCTCTGCAGCATCACAGAATGGCTTTTTTGCTATATGATCAAGTTCCTCGTTAAGATAAAGGCTGAACATGATACTGCCGTTATTCCTAAGATAATCCTTAATTGCATCTTCAATTTTTTCATAGATCGAATTCAGCATCTTTTCATTGAGAAACATACTTACCATGGGATTGCGGAGCTTATCTCCCATTTTTTCATCAACTGCGGAGGAAATCATAGGTTTCATATCAGTCCTGCAAAGACCGATTACAAGCTTTTCTCCTGCCATATCGCATATTTCCTCGACAGGCTTGCTCTTTGCAATATCCTTTGTACCTGTAAGGCTTTCTACCGTTGTATCGGTTTCAAAGACAATATTGATTATCTTATCGCTTATCTGAGTCTTTAACGGACTGTTCTTTACCGTATCAACAAGATCATTTGTCGTAAACAGTGTCTCTCCTACAGCAGTTCCTATCGCTTTAGCAAGCCGTCCTCTGTTTTTAGGAATAATACCCGGGGTGAACGGAATTCTAAACTTTCCTATCCTGTATTCCTTATGAGGTCGAAACAGCATTTTTATTGCTATAAAATTGGTAAAATATCCTATGACAGCTCCCACAAGAACAGGAGAGATCAATTTCAGAAAAGCTAACACATCACCCATTTACATACACTCCTTTATATTGACGCATTATAATTATAGGCTTTTTGCTTCTGAAAATCAACATATAAAAGGATTATTTCGCATGATTTCTGACAGATTCCTTCAAAGCCCGATGTTTTCAAGGATTGCGCCATTTTCTAAAATAGCATTATACATTGTGTAAAAGTTGAAAAGCCGGTTGAAAACATGGGAAAACAGGTGGATAACTGTTGAAAAGTTGAATTAATCAAGCTTTCAGCAACGTGGAAATTGTTTAAGAACATTCAACTGTATATTAATTGTAATAATTTGACATAAAAAATTACAACTTGTATTATTCAAGTTGTCAAGTGTAATAATAAATAATTATACTTTTTATTTTCGTTGATTCTGCTGTATTTTGATTTTACTTTAATTGGACTATTATTGTCATTTAAAATAAATCATGCTATAATATCAAAGGGTGAAAATAATGGAAAGTAAAAAAATTGGCATTCTGATCACAGAAATACTTATAAGGGTTTTTCTCATCATTCTTTCATGTATGATGATTTTTTGGTATCTTGATTCACATTTTGTTTCCCTTGGGAGCATAGCGGGAATAATATTTTTTTCTATAATCGGAATATGCTCATTATTCTGGAATCTGATCAGATTCGTATGCAGGAAGCTTTTAAAAAGCAAAGTCGGAAAAATTATCGTGTACGGAATGATGATCTTGTCGTGCATGATAGTATTATATATCATTTCAGCTTTGGGACTGATGATCTACGGCGCTAAAAGACCAACAGCAGATAATTCTACGGTCATTGTACTTGGCTGTGAGGTAAGAGGAACTGTTCCGAGCCACGCTCTCAAATGCCGTCTGGATACCGCATTTCAATATCTTAACGATAATCCCTCAGCAAAAGCGATCCTGTCCGGCGGAAGAGGAAGCAACGAAAGCATAAGCGAAGCTCAGTGTATGTTTAACTATCTTACCGAGAAGGGTATTTCAGCTGAAAGGCTCTTTATGGAGGATAAATCTACAAGTACTGATGAAAATATCCGCTTTTCAAAGAAAATAATTGATGAAAACGGTTTGGATCAGAACATAGCTATTATTACCGACTGGTATCACGAATTCAGAGCTTCAGTCATTTGCGACAGAAACGGTATAAGCTCCGGTTCGATACCGTCATCTATTCCTGCATATATCACTGCAAGTCTTGTAACAAGAGAAATGATCGCTATTCCGTATGAACTCTTATTCAGACAGTAAACAAAACGGCTGCCGCATAAAATTTGCGGCAGCCCTTGTTTTTTTATTTTCTATCCTCAAGCGGAACATATGGTGTACGTTCATGCACATTCATATAAGCGGGACGGATTATTTTTGAAGGATTAACAAGCTCCTCTATACGATGCGCCGACCATCCGGCAATTCTTGCGATCGCAAATATCGGAGTGTATAGCTGAGTCGGAAGCCCCATCATATTGTATACAAAGCCACTGTAGAAATCCACATTCGCGCTGACACCCTTGTATATTCTCCTCTCCTCTGCTATTACCTCCGGAGCAAGCTTCTCAACAAGAGAATAAAGCTTGAATTCCTTTGTCTTGCCCTTTTCCTCCGAAAGCTTTTCAACAAATGATTTGAATACCCTTGCTCTCGGATCGGAAATAGAATATACCGCATGTCCCATACCATATATAAGCCCGGCTTTATCAAAGGCTTCACCATGAAGAAGCTTCCTGAGATATGCCTTAACCTCTTCCTCGTCTGAATAATCCTTGATATGCTGCTGTATATCATCAAACATCTTTACTACCTTAATATTTGCTCCGCCGTGCTTCGGTCCTTTAAGTGAACCTAAAGCTGCTGCAATTGCTGAGTATGTATCCGTACCTGAAGAGGATACAACATGAGTAGTAAAGCTTGAGTTGTTTCCGCCGCCATGCTCTGCATGAAGCACAAGCGACATATCAAGCAGCTTTGCCTCAAGCGCAGTATACTTTGAATCCGGTCTGAGCATATAAAGTATATTCTCTGCCGTCGAAAGCTCGGGCTGTGGTGAATGTATAAATAGACTGTCACGAAGATAATAATGACTGAATGCCCTGTAACAATAAACCGACAAAACAGGAAACAGCGCGATAAGCTGCAAACACTGACGAAGAACATTCGG
>CACXDV010000234.1 GCA_902766585.1 uncultured Ruminococcus sp. | reverse complement strand
GTTCCATTAACTGACAGAGTTGTATTAAAACAGTGTGAAGCAGAAGAGACTACAAAGTCTGGTATTATTTTAGCTTCAGCTGCACAGGAGAAACCACAGGAAGCTATGGTAATCGCAGTTGGTCCTGGTGGGGTTGTAGATGGTAAAGAAATCACAATGCAGGTAAAAGAAGGCCAGAAGGTTATTTATTCTAAATATGCTGGTACAGAGGTTAAGCTTGAGGGCGAGGAATATATCATCGTTCGCCAGAATGATATCTTGGCAGTTGTAGAATAGAATATCACTTTCAATTACAACATTTAACCCTAAAATTATAGAAGAGAGGTAGATTAAAATGGCAAAAGAAATTAAGTATGGCGCAGAAGCTAGACAGGCTCTTGAAGCTGGTGTCGATAAATTAGCAAATACAGTTAGAGTAACAATCGGACCAAAGGGACGTAATGTAGTTCTTTCAAAGTCTTACGGTGCTCCACTTATCACAAACGATGGTGTTACTATCGCAAAGGATGTTGAGCTTGATGATCCATTCGAGAACATGGGTGCTCAGCTTGTGAAGGAAGTAGCTACAAAGACAAATGATGTTGCTGGTGATGGTACTACAACAGCTACAGTACTTGCTCAGGCAATGGTTAAGGAAGGTATGAAGAACCTTGCTGCTGGTGCTAACCCAATCGTTCTTAGAAAGGGTATGAAGAAGGCTGTAGAGTGTGCTACAGAAGCAATCGTTGGCATGTCTAAGGCTGTAGATGGCAAAGATCAGATTGCAAGAGTTGCAGCTATTTCTGCTGGTGATGATGAAGTAGGTCAGATGGTTGCTGACGCTATGGAGAAGGTTTCTAACGATGGTGTTATCACAATCGAGGAATCTAAGACAATGCAGACAGAGCTTGACCTTGTTGAAGGTATGCAGTTTGACAGAGGTTATATTTCAGCTTACATGTGCACAGACATGGATAAGATGGAAGCTAACCTTGATGATCCATATATTCTTATTACAGACAAGAAGATTTCTAACATCCAGGAGATTCTTCCAATATTAGAGCAGATTGTTCAGTCTGGTGCTAGACTTCTTATTATCGCTGAGGATATTGAGGGCGAGGCTCTTACAACACTTATCCTTAATAAACTCAGAGGCACATTTACCTGTGTTGGTGTTAAAGCTCCAGGATTTGGCGACAGAAGAAAGGAAATGCTTCGTGATATAGCTGTTCTTACAGGCGGTCAGGTTATTTCTTCTGAGATAGGTCTTGAGCTCAAGGATACAACAATGGACCAGCTCGGACGCGCTCGTCAGGTAAAGGTTGACAAGGAAAATACTATTATCGTAGACGGTGCAGGCAGCCAGGAAGAGATAGCTGCAAGAGTTGGTCAGATCCGCGCACAGATCGAAACAACAACATCTGATTTTGATAAGGAAAAGCTTCAGGAGCGTCTTGCAAAGCTCGCAGGCGGTGTAGCTGTAATCAAGGTCGGTGCTGCTACTGAGATAGAAATGAAGGAAAAGAAGCTGAGAATTGAGGATGCGCTTGCTGCAACAAAGGCTGCAGTTGAAGAGGGTATTGTCGCAGGTGGCGGTACAGCACTTCTCAACACACTTAAGTCTGTATCTGCTCTTGTTGATACACTTGAGGGTGACGAAAAGACAGGTGCAAAGATCGTTCTCAAGGCACTTGAAGAGCCTGTTCGTCAGATAGCTGCTAATGCAGGACTTGAGGGTTCTGTTATAGTTGATAAGATCATCAGTTCTGATAAGGTAGGCTACGGTTTCAATGCTCTTACAGAGGAATATGTTGACATGATGGAAAACGGTATTGTAGATCCTACAAAGGTAACACGTTCCGCACTTCAGAATGCTGCTTCTGTTGCAGCTATGGTACTCACAACAGAGTCACTTGTTGCTGATATCAAGGAACCTACACCTCCGATGCCTGCCGGTGATCCCGGAATGGGCGGTATGTATTGATAAATACCAAAAAAACAATGGCTGTCGCACTAAAAATGCGGCAGCCTCATTTTTTTGAATCATATCATTTTCGACGGGTGTTGACATAGTTTGCAGAAAAGGATATAATTATTTATATGCTAAAATCAAAGGAGTGAAACCATGTCGGATAACAAACCGAATGAAAACGAACAAAATCAGCTTTGTTCAAGGATAAATGCAGAGCCGGATACCGGACTTACCTCTGAACAGGTGAATGACAGGAAGGCTAAGGGCTTTTATAACAAAAATACTCAGCCTCGCAGTAAGAGCATAAAGAAGATCTTAAGGGATAATATAGTTACATTGTTTAATATTATGAATATTATTCTCGGTGTTTCTGTATTTCTTGTAGGCTCATACAGGAATATGCTTTTTCTCGGTGTAATGATTTTCAATACGACCATAGGAATCGTTCAGGAGATAAGAGCAAAAAAGGCAATAGATCATCTTGCCATTGTGTCCGCGGCGAAGGCATCAGTAATACGCGATGGGGAAAAGCACAGTATCAATACAGAGGAAATTGTTATAGATGATATCATAGAGTTTTCACAGGGAAATCAGATACCCGTGGACAGTGTATTGATTTCGGGTGAATGTGATGTAAACGAATCGCTTCTTACGGGCGAATCGGACGCTATTCATAAAAGACCGGGAGATATGATATTATCCGGAAGCTTTGTTGTAAGCGGAAAATGTCTTGCACGGACAGAGCACGTCGGAGCTGATAATTATGCATCAAAAATTTCTGCCGAGGCTAAGAATGCAAAGAATATCAATTCCGAAATAATGATAACATTGCGTTTTATAATCAGGGCATTGGCATTTATAATTCTTCCGCTTACAGTTCTGTTGTTCCTCAGACAGTATTTTGTTCCGTTTGATGCTAATGATACTATCAATTCCGCACTCGGAACTATTCCGGTTCATCTCCAATCAGTAGTAGTCAACTGTGTTGCATCTGTAACAAGCATTATTCCGGAAGGACTTATGCTTTTGACAAGTACCGTTCTTGCGGTAGGCGTAATCAGACTTTCAAAATATAAGGTGCTTGTACAGGAGCTTTATTGTATTGAAACACTTGCCCGTGTTGACGTATTGTGTCTTGATAAAACAGGAACAATAACCGAGGGCTGTATGGAGGTTGCAGACGTTGTCGGCATCAACGGCTATGAAAAGGAAAATGTCGAGGATGCTCTCAGATGTCTTACCTCCGTATTGGACGATACAAACGCAACATTTATGGCTTTGCATGATAAATATGGAAAAGACAAGGATATAAAAGCAGATAAGGTAATTCCCTTCGCTTCCGAAAAGAAATGGTCAGGTGCTCATTTTGAAAATGAAGGCTCATATATAATGGGCGCTGTTGAATTCATACTTAAAACTGTCCCTGAAAGTCTGAAGCTTCAGCTTAACGAATATGCAAAAAATTACCGCTCCATAATAATAGCCCATTCGGATAATGATTTTAAGGATAAGGAACTGCCGGATGGAATAAAAGTCATTGGAATAGCGCTTTTGAATGATAAGATAAGAGAAGAGGCTCCTATGACGCTGAGATATTTTGCCGAGCAGAATGTTGAGGTAAAGATAATTTCCGGAGATAATCCCGTTACCGTATCTGATGTAGCAAGAAGGGCGCAGGTAAAGAATTATGAAAAATTCGTTGATGCGACTACCCTTAAGACAGATGAGGATATCGCATATGCAATAGAGAATTATACGGTATTCGGCCGTGTAACTCCGGCACAGAAGAAAAAGTTCGTAATTGCCCTTAAGAGTAAGGGACATACCGTAGCCATGACCGGTGACGGTGTAAATGACGTACTTGCTTTAAGAGAAGCTGATTGCAGTATTGCAATGGCAGCGGGCAGTGACGCTGCAAGAAGCGTATCACAGCTTGTTCTTCTTGATTCTAATTTTGCTTCAATGCCGAAGGTGGTTGCAGAGGGAAGAAGGTCAATAAACAATATACAGCGTTCTGCAACATTGTTTATTGCAAAGACAGTTTTCTCTATCCTGCTTGCATTGTTTTTTATTTTCGTCACCGTTGCTCCATATCCCTTCAAGCCGATACAGTATACCCTTATCAATGCATTCACTATAGGTATTCCTTCGCTTATCCTTGCTCTTGAGCCGAATAAGGACAGAATAAAGGGTATTTTCCTATTCAATATTCTTAAAAATGCTTTGCCGGCAGGACTTACGATAGTGCTCAGTATTATCATGTCGGTAATATCCATGCAGATTCTTCATTTCACTCCGGAGGAGTATTCCACAGTAAGTGTATGTATTCTGACAGCGGTTTCAATGATGCTCCTGTTCAAAATTTCGTTGCCGTTCAATCCGCTGAGAGTGGCACTGTTTATACTTATGAATGTCGGTATGGTAATAGGGGTATTGTGTTTCAGGAATTTCATGGGAATAAATGTATTCTATATTTCTGAATTTACCTCTACTATGCTAATAGATTCGGGAATAATGTTTGCTGTTTGTCTCGGGATTTTCGTACTGCTTACATTTATTGTCGAAAAGACAGCCCCCGGTCTTGAGAAGAAAATTGAAAAGCGAAGAAAAGAAAAAAGAATATCCAAACATAAGAAATTAGTGTAAACAAAGAGTGTCCCCGGGCATATGATATAATATCATATACTTTGGGGGCATTTTTATGGGTAGCTGCAGAGTGACCGATATGCGTCATAAAGAGGTAGTAAACAGTAAGACAGGCTGTAATCTCGGATGTGTTGATGATGTTGAGGTGGATACCGTTACCGCAAAAATAGTTTCAATAATAATATACGGAAAACCGAGATGCTTCGGTCTTTTCGGAAGATATGACGATATGGTGATAAGCTGGAACTGTATTGAGCTGATAGGAAAGGATACGATACTTGTAAACCATTGTCCGGAGCCGGAAAGCAAAAGAAAAAGAAAAATCAGATTTCCGCTTTTGAGCCTGAGATAAAAATCCTTTTCAAAATGCTTGACAAATCAATAATTGTCTGTTATAATAACAAAGCAGTCAAAAAGCTGTAAGATAAGCGGATATGGCGGAATTGGCAGACGCGCTAGCTTCAGGTGCTAGTCTTCGCAAGGAGGTGCAGGTTCAAGTCCTGTTATCCGCACTC
>CACXDV010000233.1 GCA_902766585.1 uncultured Ruminococcus sp. | reverse complement strand
TCGGGCTTTTTAGCTTCTTCCTTTTTAGCGGGTTCAGCCTTTACTTCGGGCTTTTTAGCTTCTTCCTTCTTAACGGGAGCAGCTTTTGTCTCGGGCTTTGTAGTTTCTTCCTTTTTAACGGGAGCAGCCTTTGCCTCAGTCTTTTTAGCTTCTTCCTTCTTAGCGGGAGCAGCCTTTGCTTCTGTCTTTTTAGCAGGTGCAGCTTCCTTTATCGGAACAGTTATCTTTGCTTTTTTATCAAAGGTATCAAGTCCCTCACAGCCTGCAAGGAAGGCTTTTATCTTGTTATATATTTTATCCGTACCGCCCTTGGAATCGCTTTCTATATTGAGGGGCATGATAGGATCATGTACGCTGAGTCTGAGAAGGAACCAACCGTCACCGTCAGCCTTATTGAATGAAACTCTGATACCCTCATGGTTATCCTCAGCAACGATAAAGCTCTTATCAGCTTCGGCAGCCTTTGTGAGAGCAGCGATTACTTTTTCACCGTATTCACGAAAATCCTTTGCAGTAATAGCGATTCTCTTTTCTGTGCTTTCAACAGGCTCCTTAAGACCGGCAATTACTGATTCGAGTTTTTTGCCTTCGCTGCGGAGCTTTGCCATTTTAATAATTATCTTTGTAACCAGATATGCACCGTCATCAAGGAAATAATTCTCTCTCATAGCGGCATGACCGGATGTTTCGATGGCGAGGGGACAGTTCACGCCTTTATTATTCTGAGCGAGAGCTTCGTTGATAACATTCTTGTAGCCTCTCTTAAAGCGTAGATGCTTTCCGCCGAGATCCTTTTCGATAAAGGTCTTGAGTCCGGAGGAGGTAATGGAATCTGTAACGATCATACCGCCCTTGTTATTTTCGAGAGCAATAGCAGCAGCAAGAGCAACGAGACGGTTACGATTGATCTCATTACCGTTTGAATCAACAGCAGCACCTCTGTCTACATCTGTATCAAAGATAACGCCGAGATCTGCGCCGGCAGCCTTGACAGCCTTGCTTATTGCAGCCATAGCTGCTTCGTTTTCGGGATTCGGGATATGATTCGGGAAGTTTCCGTCGGGTTCGAGGAACTGGCTTCCTCTTATATCAGCGCCGAGAGCCTCAAGAACATCGGTAGCGAAGAAACCTCCTGCGCCGTTTCCTGCATCAACAACGATTTTAAAGCCCTTGAGGGGATGATGATAGTCGTCCTTGGAATTAACTTCCTTTTTGATCATCTCACGAAGTGAATATGCATATCTTGACATATAATCACTTTCAATTCTTTTTCCGCCTCTTGCTTTTTCGGGTGATTTACCGTCCTGAGCAAGCTGAAGAATATCTTCTATATCCTTGCCTTCAAGTCCGCCCTCACGGGTGAAGAACTTGAGACCGTTTCTGTAATATGGATGATGGCTTGCTGTAAGCATAAGAGCTCCGTCGCAAAGCATATCGACTGTTGTCATAAACATAGAGGGAGTAGATGCCAGATCGCAGTCCAGAACAGTAATGCCTGCGCGAACCATTGAAGCGCACGCAAGATCAAGAAGGTGCTGACCTGAAATGCGGGAATCCCTGCCGACAGATACCTTAAGCTCGTCAGCTGTTTTGCCCGTTTTGGCACAGAGCCAAAGGATAAATGCATCTACCATAGCAGTAACATTCTTATCAGTAAGATCTACTTCAAAGCCTGCGCCTTCTGTGGCAACTCCTCTGATGTCAGTGCCGCTTTTAAAATGCTTCCAAACCTCGTTTAACATAATTGATTCTCCTTTATAAAAAATTTGTATGAGCTTATAAAATAACTACGGCTTCAAGACCTTATTTGATATCGGTTTTAAAGGCGTATTTATTATCTGTTTTAGCAAATTCATGTGAGCCCATGGTAAGCTTTCCGTCCTTAAGGGAATAATCAAGCTCGCCTGACATTTCAATATTTGCAATATTATAATAGCTCACATTGACCTTGCCGTCGGAAATCGTATAGCTTCCGAGAATTTCATTGGTACTGTTATACTGCTCGAAGGTACCGTCATCATTGAATGTGAAGGTATAGCTGTTTGAAGGATCCTCAGCAGAGTAGTACCAGGTTCCGAGAATATCCTTGTCAGGGGTAAAGCCCTCCGGCTTATTCTGTTTGATAACAGGTTCCGCTGGAACAAGTGTCCATTTGTAATATGTAATGCCGTCTTCTGTAACGCTGTCTGTAAATTTCTTTTTTGCTTCAACGGTCTTTTCATCAGAGTCCTTGGTATCGGCGGTAAAATAAAAACCTGAAAGGTCAACCAAATCAAGTTTTCTTCCCGAAAAAATATTGCCGTCAAAGGAATAGTTGAATTTTGCGGTAAAGGGTTCGGAACCGTTTACCATATATATCGTAAGCAGAGGCTTACCGTTTTCTGTTCCTGTATAATACTTGCCAATAGCTGTCTGACCGCCTGCATGATACTTCATTCCGCCGTTTCCGTCGAAGGAAAAATTATAGTTTATTTCCTCCTCGGAATCAGGAACGGTAAGTTTAAGTCCCCATGAGCCGTCAAGCGTTGTATCAAAAAAGCATTTCCACCCGCCGAAGAGGAGAGCGCTGCCAAGAAAAACAGAAGCTGCTATATACAGCGGAGCGCGGTAGTATTTCTGACGGGCTGGGTTTTTTTGTATGTTTTCGTTTTCATTCATCAGGGTATCATCTCCGGAAAATTGTGCAGTATATTATCATTCAATATACAATAATATTGTAGCTTATATTTGCTCCGAATACAAGTCATAATGGAAGTTTTTTCAAAAAAATATCATTTTTGCAGAAAAATAAGCTGACAATTATTGTCAATGTGACAATTTAACAAAAATATGAAGAAATTTTTATAAAAAATCTGTTGAGCAAAATCGAAAAACATTGATATCTTTATAATTTTGTAGTTGAAAGAAATAAAATAATATGGTATTATATAGTAGAAGAATTATCTCTTTTGTCGGAGATAGTTTTTTAAAAAGGAAGAATTGGTTCTGACGGTCATTATTTTCCGCCGGACCGTATATTTATTGTATTCAGGAGGTTTTAACATGAGTATTACAGAATCCTTCAAGCTTTGGCTTAATAACGCAGATGCAGATAAAGATCTTATAGAAGAACTGAAATCAATAGAGAATAATGAAAAAGAGATATATGAACGCTTTTATACCGAACTGAAATTCGGTACTGCCGGACTCAGAGGAATTATCGGTGCAGGTACAAACAGGATGAATGTTTATACAGTACGCCGTGCTACTCAGGGACTTGCAAATTTCCTCAACAAGATATATGAAAATCCTACTGTGGCAATTTCACATGATTCCAGAATAAAGGCGGACCTTTTTGCAAGAGAGGCAGCGAGTGTGCTTGCAGCGAACGGAATAAAGGCATATATAAGCTCAGAGCTTGAGCCGACACCTGTTGTGTCATTTGCTGTAAGAGAGCTTAAAACTCAGGCAGGCATCATGGTTACAGCAAGTCACAATCCTTCGGCATATAACGGATATAAATGCTACGGCAGTGACGGATGTCAGATGACTGATGTTAATGCAAATGCTGTTTTTGACGAGATTCAGAAGGTAGACTATTTTAACGGTGATATAAAATATATCAGCTTTGACGAGGGTGTCAGCAGCGGAATGATCGAGATCATAAGCGACAGCACCTATGAGAGCTATCTTGAGAGAGTTCAGGAACAGAGTATCAATCCCGGAATATGCAAAGGCTCGGGACTTAAGGTTGTATATTCTCCGCTTAACGGTGCAGGCAATAAGCTTGTCAGAGAGATACTCAGGAGAAACGGTCTAGAGGATATCATAATCGTTAAAGAGCAGGAAAACCCTGATGGAAATTTCCCGACCTGTCCCTATCCCAATCCTGAAATGAAGGAGGCTCTTGCACTTGGCCTTGAGCTTTGCAAAAAGGAGGGTGCTGATCTTCTTCTTGCTACCGATCCCGATAGTGACAGAGTAGGAATTGCAGTAAAGACAGAAAACGGTTACCGCCTTATGACAGGAAATGAAACAGGTATCATGCTTCTCAATTACATTCTTTCCACACGCAAGGAAAAGGGAACATTACCTGAAGCTCCTGTTGCTGTAAAGACGGTTGTTACCAGTAAGCTTGTAGATAAGGTTTGTGAGAAGTACGGCTGTGATCTTAAGGTAGTGCTTACAGGCTTTAAGTATATCGGCGAGCAGATACTTCTTCTTGAACAGAAGAATCAGCAGGATCGTTATGTATTTGGTTTTGAAGAGAGTTATGGTTATCTTGCAGGCTCATATGTAAGAGATAAGGATGCTGTCGTTGCTTCAATGCTCATTTGCGAAATGGCAGCATATTACCGCAAGCAGAACAAGAGCCTCAATGAGGTAATGAATGAGCTTTATGACGAGTTCGGATATTATTATAACAAGACAGAGGCATTTGAATTTGCCGGATCAGAGGGAATGAAGAAGATGGGAGAGATCATGGCTTCGATCAGAAGCTCGCATCCCACAGAGCTTGCAGGCTTTAAGGTTACGGCTTATTCGGATTATCTTGAATCCTATTCAATGGATGTTGTTTCAGGCAAGCGTGAAGTCATTGACCTTCCGAAGTCCAATGTGCTTGCATATTCGCTTGAAGGGGGCGGAGCAGTAATAGTTCGTCCGTCAGGCACAGAGCCCAAAATCAAGGTATATATCACAGCCGTAGGAAAATCCGAGGAGGATGCTGTTGAGATATCCGGAAATATGCTTTCATCCGTATGCTCGGCTCTCGGAATCTGATGTTCATATTTTAAGCAATAGACTGCTGTATCATTTTTGGTGATACGGCAGTCAATTTTTTTATTGCTGAAGACAAAAAGAACAGACACCGCTTTTTACGGCAGTGCCTGTTCAGTAGGAGAAATTATAGAAATGAGTTGTACTTAAAATCAGTTATTGAAGAAATCATCAAAGGGATCATAGCT
>CACXDV010000232.1 GCA_902766585.1 uncultured Ruminococcus sp. | reverse complement strand
GAAAAGCCTGATCCGGATTGGGAGCTTGTAGACGGTGAGGCTATCCTGAGCGGAGCAGCACCATGAAATATATTATTCTGACAGCATTAGAGTGATCATGCTTCCATTTACTGCTAATGACTTTCTCAGGCAGCCATGCTGTTTGCGGGGCTTATTTATTTCTGAATTTATGAAAAAACGGCAGCAGCGTGGCTGTGGTATAATTAATGTAAATCTGAATTTACAGAGGTAAGATGAAATGACTCTATTTGACAGACTTAATGAAGAAAAAGACAGTGAATATAAAAAATTTCAGGCAAAGCTTGTTCCAAATATACCGCCTGAGAGTATTGTGGGTGTAAGAACTCCGCAGATCAGAAAAATCGCAAAAGAGGTCTTTATAAGCGATCAAAGAGATGAGTTTTTAAATGATCTGCCTCATAAATATTACGAAGAAAATCTGATCCATTTTTTTGTTCTGGCTCAGATCAAGGATTTTGATGAGTGCGTTAAAGCAGTGGAAATATTTCTTCCTTATATCGACTGTTGGCCTGTATCGGATCAGGCAACACCGGCAGTATTTAAAAAGAATCATCAGAAGCTTTTGCCTTATATAAAAAAATGGATATCGTCACAGCATATTTACACAGCAAGATTTGGTATCCGTATGCTTATGAACGAATTTCTCGGAGAGGATTTCAAGGAGGAATATCTGGAGCTTGTATCCTGCAAAAAAGGGGAGGACTACTACCTTAAAATGATGATCGCATGGTATTTTGCAACGGCTCTTGCGAAAAGATATGATGAAAGCATAAGCTATATTGAAAACCGCAGGCTCGATGAATGGGTACATAAAAAGGCTATTCAAAAAGCAGTAGAAAGCTGCAGGGTAACTGATGAGCATAAGGAATATCTTAAAAGCCTTAGATGAATCTTATTCACCTCAATGACCGCATAATTGTAATTGCCATTCTGATGACTATATCGTTTTGCCCTGCTTTGCGCGGGGCATTTTTCTTTTTCGGATAGAGAAATTGCAGACGCGGAATACGCATAAGGATGGATGCAGCCATCTGAAAATCTCTGATGATTTTTGCTTTCTCAAAAATATATAATTATTTATTGCTATATATGTTGAAAAAAATAAGCCTATGAAGTATAATTAATCAGGCAGGAATTTATATGCCTTATATTCCCTGAAAGGATGATTCTTATGAAGGTACTTGTACTTTCAGCAACCACGGGCGGCGGACATATGACAGCAGCAAATGCTTTAAAAGAATATATCCTGATGCAGCAGCCCGATGCAGATGTTCTTATAATTGATACTATTCAGTATGTAAGTCCTTTTATCAACAAGGCAGTCACAAGCGGATATATCTATATGGTAAGAAATACCCCTACTATATACGGTGGAATTTATAATAATTCGGATAAGACAGACACAACTATCAACAAAACAGTGGAAATTACTACCTCATCACTCAGAAATAAGCTTCTTCCGCTTATTGAGGAATATAAGCCCGATATTCTTGTTTCTACTCATCCGTTTTCGCTGGAAATTGCTTCTTCCTTGAAAACAAGAGAGCTTATCGACATTCCGCTTATCGGTATTGTAACTGATTTTGCCGTACATCAGTCTTATGTAGCAGACGGAGTAGATGCTTATATCGTGTCGAGCCGTGAAATGGTGGACGATATCGTTTCAAGAGGCATAGACAGAGTTAAGGTATATCCTTACGGTATCCCCGTAAAGCAAAGCTTCTATAAGGAGATTGACAGAGCCGCTGTTTTCCGTGAGGAGGAGCTTGACGAAAACTTACCCACTGTACTTATTATGGCAGGAAGCTTCGGCGTGACTGATGTAATAAAAATCTATCATAAAATCGTCAAATCACCTGAAAAATTCCAGATCGTTGTTATCACCGGAAAAAACGAAAAGCTGTATGAGACCTTTGAGCGCTATCTGAGAAAAATTGCTATCAACAACACCATTATCGAATACAAAATGATGCTCAAGAATGCTAAGCCGCCGAAGAAAACCAAATCCGGCGCCAAGCCGAAGCCCGTCTCAAAACAGACCTCATCACGAAATATGAAACCGCTGAAGCCTACTAAGCTGCTTTATTTTACCGATGAGGTAGAAAAATATATGCATATGGCTGATGTGATAGTGACCAAGCCGGGCGGACTTACGGTAAGCGAATCTATCGCTTCTGAACTGCCTATGGCTATCTTTAAGGCTATTCCCGGTCAGGAGGAACAGAATGCTGATTTCCTTGTAAGCAAGAATATGGCGATCCGTTTGAAAAAGGATAATACCTGTACGGCTACCTTTACCGATCTCATAAGGAATCCTCAGAAGCTTGCAGATATGAAGCAGGCTATCCGCTCCTTCTCAAAGGGCAATTCCGCTGCAAATATTTACCTCCTTATGTGTGAGCTGATCGAAAAGTATAAGAAATAATATATGCATAAATAAAAATCAGGCTGCCGCACTGCGTTAGTTTAAACGCTTGTGCGGCAGCCATTTTGCTTATTTATTATTTACGTTTCGGGATTATTCTGACGAAGGACCTCTCTTGCTTTCATACGAAGAGCTTCCTGCGGATCGTTCTTTGGGAAAACCGCCGGAATAGCTGTTTTGTCCGTATCAACTGTGTTTTCAGAGGCGGACTTATCAATCTCACCCTCAACAACAAGCTCCTTTAAGGATGTTGCAAGACTTGCCATTGACTGGATCTCAGACGGAATAATGATTTTTGTAGCTCTGCCGTCTGCAACCTTTGCAAAGGTTTCAAGGCTTTTAAGCGCTATTACCTTATCTGAGGGAGCAGCCTCATTCAACATCTTAAGCGAATCTGCATATGCTCTCTGTACGGCAAGAATAGCCTCGGCTTCACCCTGTGCTTCACGGATCTTTGTCTCTCTGATCGCATCAGCACGGAGGATCGCTGCCTCCTTATGACCTTCTGCAACAAGGATCTGACTGGTCTTTTCACCCTCTGCATCAAGGATCCTTGCGCGGCGCTCACGCTCTGCCTTCATCTGCTTTTCCATCGCTGCCTGTATCTCACGCGGAGGAAGGATATTCTTGAGTTCAACACGCTTTACTTTAATACCCCATGGATCTGTAGCTTCATCAAGTATCTCGCGTATACGGGAGTTGATATTATCTCTTGAAGTAAGGGTATTATCAAGCTCAAGTTCACCGATAATATTACGAAGTGTCGTAGCGCAAAGTGTTTCAATAGCCATTATAGGACTTTCAACACCATATGTGTAAAGTCTCGGATCAGTTATCTGAAAATAAACTACCGTATCAATTTTCATCGAAACATTATCTCTTGTGATAACCGACTGCGGCTCAAAATCCACAACCTGCTCCTTAAGAGAAACCTTTCTGGCTACTCTGTCCATAAAGGGGACCTTAACATGGATACCGTTTCCCCATATTTTATAAAAGGTTCCGAAACGTTCTATAACATAAGCATTAGACTGCGGTACAACATTAATATTTGTAACGACTATGATCAAAACAATAACTCCGATAACGATCAGAGCAATAATTCCACCCGGCATAATAATTACCTCCAAAATCAACTGCATATGTGAGAACCAATTCTCACATTGTCAATATTCCGCATTAGAGAATACTAACAGACCTGTGAAACTACAAGCTTCACTCCTTCAATCCTTTCGACTTTGACCGATGCGCCTACCTCCGGCATTATCGGATCGGTCGTAATAGCGGACCAATCATCTCCTGCTATGCTGACCCTGAACAATCCCTCAGACTCATTGACTATCTTTGTTACCTTTCCGGTCTTTCCGATGTTCATATCGGCGTTTGAAGGAAGATCGGGGACGCTTTTTGTCAGCTTTCTGACCAACGGTCTTGTAAGAGCAAGCGCTGCAAAAGTCACAGCAAAGAAAATCACGATCTGTATCATACTGTCCACTCCGAAAACATCAGATATCAGAGCAGCAATACCGCCTACAGCAGCCCATACGGAAACAAGCTGTAACTGAGACGCTACCTCTAACAGGCAGGCAAAAATGATGACTATTATCCAGACTATCAGCATATTTAACACCTCCGATTGACGAAATTTCGTCTGACATCATATTACCATATCATACATAAAAAATCAATGAATTTACAATCCGCGCATCCGATTTTACAAATTGATAATAATTCGTATAAAAATTGGTAAAAATCAATGACCGCTGTGTTTTTTCCTGTTTTTTCCCTTTCCGCTGTTTTGCTCCTTTAACATTCTGTCATACTTATCAAATGAAATACCGTATTTCTTTTCTCCCTCAGTAAGCTTCTTTTCGTTTTTTCCGGGCATTTTTTTCGCCGCTGTATCCTGTTTGTTTCTTGGTCTTATAAGACATTTCTTATCGAAGCCTATAAGATCTGTCCTGTGTTCCGAAACAAGAGCCTCATGCACAAGCTCATAATTCTTTGGATTCTTATACTGTATAAGCGCTCTCTGCATTGCCTTTCCGTGAGGATTATGCTCAACGAATACAGGCTTCATAGTTCTCGGATCAACACCGGTGTAATACATACAGGTAGAAATGGTTGACGGCGTAGGGTAAAAATCCTGTACCTGCTCCGGGCTAAGGTGATTATCCCTCAGATATTCGGCAAGCTCTATTGCTTCCTTTATGGTGGAGCCGGGATGTGAGGACATAAGATAAGGAACAAGGTACTGAGGCTTTCCGAGCTTTTTATTGATAGCTGCATATTTTTTGCAAAATGCCTGATATACACTGTTTTCAGGTTTTCCGAGAGCCTTTAGTACGGCATCGGAAATATGCTCCGGCGCGACCTTTAACTGTCCGCTTACATGATGCTCACACATTTCTCTGAAAAACGTATCATCGGGATCAGCCATAACATAATCAAAGCGTATGCCTGAACGGATAAACACCTTTTTGACACCGGGCAGCGCCCGCAGCTTGCGAAGAAGCTCAAGATAATCGGTATGATCCACCTCAAGATTCGGACAGGGCTTCGGAAACAAACACTGCCGGTTTGTACATACGCCTCTGGTAAGCTGTTTTTTGCAGGCAGGCTTTCTGAAATTAGCGGTAGGTCCTCCTACATCGTGGATATAGCCCTTGAAATCAGGCTCCTTTATTATCTGTTTTGCCTCTTCAAGAATTGACTCATGGCTGCGTGCCTGTATTATCCTGCCCTGATGAAATGTAAGAGCGCAGAAATTGCAGCCTCCGAAGCAGCCTCTGCTGCTTATTATACTAAAGCGTACCTCCTTTATTGCATCCACTCCGCCCTGTTTTTCATAGGACGGATGATATGTCCGCATAAACGGAAGAGCGTATATCCTGTCCATTTCCTCAGTAGAAAGCGGGAGGGACATTGGATTTTGCACGACATAAGTATTATCGGGATAAGGCTCAACAAGGCATTTTCCCGAAAAAGCGTCTGTATTGCAGTATTGGGTATAAAAGCTTCTTGCATAATTGAGCTTATCTGCACATAACGAATCATAATCCGGCAATACTATATGGTCATATAAGCCATCAAGTGAATCAGTTTTATATACTGTTCCCTTTACGAAGGTGATCTCATTTACAGGTATACCGCTGTTAAGAGCATCGGCTATTTCAACAATTGACCTTTCTCCCATTCCGTATGACAGAATATCTGCCTGTGAATCAAGGAGGACGGAGCGTTTAAGACAATCATCCCAGTAGTCATAATGCGCCATGCGTCTCAGACTTGCTTCAATGCCTCCGATGACGACCGGCTTTTTCCGGTATGTCCTCCTGATAAGATTACCGTATACTACTGTCGCATGATCGGGACGCTTTCCCATTACTCCGCCCGGAGTAAAGAAATCCTTTGCTCTTCTTTTTTTGGAAACAGAATAATGATTTACCATTGAATCCATGTTTCCGGCGCATATCAGAAAACCAAGCCTCGGCTCTCCGAATACATTAATGCTTTCAGGATCCTTCCAGTCGGGCTGGGATATAATTCCGACACGATAACCGGCTGCTTCAAGCACACGGCTGATTATAGCAGGTCCGAAGGATGGGTGGTCAACATATGCATCACCTATTACAAAAGTGAAATCGACCTGATCCCAGCCTCTTTTTTTCATGTCATCAATACATACGGGCAAAAAATCCTTCATATTCATTCTCCCCGTTCAATGAGCGTTTCTTCCCATTCCTTTTCCTTAAAACCGACTAAAACAGCTTTTTCGGTCACTATCAGCGGTCTTTTTACAAGCATACCGTCTGTGGAAAGCAGACTGAGCATTTCTTCCTCTGTCATGGAACCAAGCTTGTCCTTTAATCCCATTTCACGATAAAGCATACCGCTTGTATTGAAAAACTTTCTTATCGGCAGTCCGCTTTTATTCAAAAATTTCTTAAGTTCGTCAAGCGCGGGATTTTCTTCCTTTATATTTCTGTCGGTATAGACAATACCATGTTCATCAAGCCATTTTTTAGCTTTTTTGCAGGTCGTACATTTAGGGTATTCAATAAACAGCATTTTTATTCCTCCTTACTTATTCTTCCGAATTATCAAAAAGTGCCTCGGCTCTCAGAATTGCTTCATCCATATAATAAGACAGGTCTGCGTCCTTTAGAAATTCTATCGTTTTTTCGGCGCGGGGACAGGTGTATTCCAGCTTCCTGCGTATTGCAGCCCTTATTTCATCAGCAGACATTGTCTTATAATCAATGACATCCTTCCATTTTTTATAGATTGCCTTGTCCTCCGGTATGCCTTCATCAGATGCCTCCGGAGACATTTTTTCAAGAAGCTCCTTAAGGCTGTCCTCCAAGGTTTCAAACAGGCATTGCAGGAGCAGATAATAGCATACAGCATAATTCATATATATTCCCCCGTTTCATTTTTTTCGTTCATAGCTGCCGTTTTATGTATTATATCATAAATCGTCAAAAAATACAGCATTAAGAAAAAATACTTTCGGTTGATAGAAGATCTCTTATATGCTATAATCAAAATATATAAGCATATATATTCGGAGGCTTAACATGAGTAAAGTATTTAAGCTTGCAATAATCGGCGCGGGAGCTGCCGGTCTTGCTGCTGCGGCAGAGGCTTCAAGGCTCTTCGGCGGGGCTTCTGTTATTCTGATCGAAAAACAGCAGAAAATCGGAAGAAAGCTTCTTGCGACAGGTAACGGCAGATGTAATATCAGCAATAAAAATATGAGCGAGGCTCATTATTACGGTGACAGAAGCATTATTTCCTCAGTGATAGGCGAATTTGGCGTAAGCAGGCTCAGACGCTTCTTTTCTGAGCTTGGTCTTTTATTGAGGGAGGACAGTGAGGGCAGGCTTTACCCATACAGCAATCAGGCAGTTACCGTACTTGATTGTTTCAGAAATTATCTTTCAAAAGCCGGAACAGCTATACAATGTGACTGCCGGATACTCAGAATAGAAAAAAACAAGGGCGGTTTTATCATAGTCACATCAGAAAAACAAATTTCAGCGGAAAATATTATCGCAGCCTGCGGTTCAAAGGCTTCTCCTTCTCTCGGAGCTGATGACAGCGGATCAAAGCTGATGAATGAGCTGGGAATTAAATATACAAGGCTGTTTCCGGCGCTGTCACCCGTTGAAACAAAAGAAAAATACCCTTCACTGAAGGGTGTAAGGGCAAAGGG
>CACXDV010000231.1 GCA_902766585.1 uncultured Ruminococcus sp. | reverse complement strand
GCCGCCTGATGCAACGGAGAAGTACTTCTTGCCCTGCTCAACACATTCCTTCTTGTATGTACCTGCAACAGGATGCTGGAAACGTGTGGGGTTGGTGGAGTTACCTGTGATCGAAACGCCAACGTGCTCATGGTGCATGATAGCAACGCCTTCCTGAACGTCATCTGCACCGTAGCACTTAACTGTAGCTCTGAGACCTGTTGAATAGGGCTTCTCATATACTACATTAAGAGTAGCAGTCTTATAGTCATACTTTGTTTCAACGAATGTAAAGCCGTTGATACGGGAAATGATCTGAGCAGCATCCTTGCCGAGACCGTTAAGGATAACTCTCAGGGGCTTCTGACGTACCTTGTTAGCCTTTTCAGCTATACCGATAGCGCCTTCAGCAGCAGCAAAGGACTCATGTCCTGCGAGGAAGCAGAAGCACTCTGTTTCTTCCTCGAGAAGCATTTTGCCGAGGTTGCCGTGGCCGAGACCAACCTTTCTGTGGTCAGCAACTGATCCGGGGATACAGAAAGCCTGAAGTCCCTCGCCGATAGCAGCGGCAGCATCAGCAGCGCGGCGGCAGCCCTTCTTGATTGCGATAGCTGCGCCTACTGTATAAGCCCAGCAAGCATTTTCAAAGCAAATAGGCTGGATCTTCTTTACCTGAGCATACACATCAAGACCTGCGTCCTTAGTGATTTTTTCAGCCTCCTCAATGGAAGCGATGCCGTACTTATTGAGAACAGCATTTATCTGGTCAATTCTTCTTTCGTATGATTCAAACAGAGCCATGTTATTACTCCTTTCTCGGGTCGATGATCTTAGCAGCGTCAGCTACACGTCCGTACTGACCTTTAGCCTTTTCCCAAGCCTCGTTGGGTGAGTCGCCGTTCTTGATGAAATCGGTCATTTTGCCGAGACTTACGAACTGATAGCCGATAACCTCGTCATTTTCGTCGAGAGCGATACCTGTTACATAGCCCTCAGCCATTTCAAGATAACGAACGCCCTTAGCCTTGGTAGCATACATTGTACCTACCTGAGATCTGAGTCCCTTACCGAGATCCTCAAGACCAGCGCCTACAGCAAGACCGTCATCAGAGAAAGCACTCTGGCTTCTGCCGTATACGATCTGGAGGAAAAGCTCACGCATAGCGGTGTTGATAGCATCACAGACAAGGTCTGTATTAAGAGCCTCAAGGATAGTCTTGCCCTGGAGGATCTCAGCAGCCATAGCTGCAGAATGAGTCATACCTGAGCATCCGATAGTCTCAACAAGAGCCTCTTCGATAACGCCGTTCTTAACATTGAGTGACAGCTTGCAGGCACCCTGCTGAGGAGCACACCAGCCAATACCGTGTGTAAAGCCTGAGATATCTCCGATCTGCTTGGCATTTACCCATTTTCCCTCTTCGGGAATAGGAGCCGGCTCATGCTTTGCGCCCTTTGCTACGGGGCACATAAGTTCTACTTCTTTTGTGTAAATCATTGCGATCTCCTTTCGTTTATCCGTCCTGTTGCAAGGCGGATTTTGGTTGCTTTGAAAATATTGAATTTTCATGGAATGTTGTCCATTCCGACAATACAATTATACTATTATTACAGACGGATTTCAATAATAAATTATAAATTTTTAATAAATAAAAAAAAATCTGATAAGCATAAGCTTTGATGGGGTTAAAAAAGCGCCTATGCTTATCAGAAGTGCAGGGAAACTATATAAACTTCCCTTTCCTTTTGTTGATATTATATTTTTATATTATTAATATCCTGTGAATGACAGCTAAAGCAAAAATAAAATAAACCTTAAAAATTTTTAAGGCAAAATAAAAAGGCTGCCGCAGCATAATGAAATGATACGGCAGCTTTTGTTCCGAAAAGAATTTATCAGTCCTCGTCAAAGAATTTTGAGTGGATAGCCTTAACAGCGGCATCTGCATTATCCTCGTCGATAAGAACGGAGATCTTGATTTCGCTTGTAGAGATCATGCGGATGTTGATATGAGCATCATAAAGAGCCTCAAACATCTTTGTAGCAACGCCGGAATGGCTTTCCATGCCTGCGCCTACGATAGAAATTTTAGCTACCTTTTCGTCAACGCTTACGCTCTTGCCGCCGACATTGGCAACATAATCCTCCATTACCTCAGCAGCCTCTTTAGCATTGCTCTTTGCAACGGTGAAGGCGATATCCTTTGTGCCGTCACGTCCGATAGACTGGAGAATGATATCAACATTTATATTCTTTGAAGCAAGTCTTGAGAACATCTTGAATGCAAGACCGGGCTCATCGGGAACACCGATTACTGAAACTCTGGCTACCTCTGTATCCTTTGCAACACCGCTTATCAACATTTTTTCCATTTTTCCTGCCTCCTTAACAATTGTACCGGGTTTATTTGTAAAGCTTGAAAGAACCTCAAGCTCAATGTTATATTTTTTAGCCATTTCAACGCTTCTGTTATTAAGCACCTGAGCGCCGAGAGTAGCAAGCTCAAGCATTTCATCATAGGAGATAGCGTCAAGCTTCTTTGCGTTGGGAATCTTGCGGGGATCGGCTGTATATACGCCCTCAACATCAGTGAAGATCTGACAGAGATCAGCGTGCATAGCTGCCGCAATTGCAACTGCGCTTGTATCGCTGCCGCCTCTGCCGAGAGTGGTGACATCATCATAACGGTTAATGCCCTGGAAGCCCGCAACAACAACGATATTGTTCTTATCAAGCTCCTTAATAATCCTGTCCGTTCTTACGCGCTTGATTCTTGCGGAAGTGTAAGCGGATGAGGTCTGGAAGCCTGCCTGCCAGCCGAGAAGGGATACAACGGGATAACCAAGCTTTTCAATAGTCATTGCAAGAAGTGAAATGGAGATCTGTTCGCCTGCGGCAAGCAGCATATCCTTTTCTCTTTTTGAAGCATTGGGATTGATCTCGTTAGCTTTCTCGATAAGATCGTCTGTGGTGTCGCCCTGAGCAGAAACTACAACAACGACCTTGTTGCCTTTTTTGTAGGTATCGGTAACGATCCTTGCTACATTAAAGACTCTTTCGGCATTTGCCACAGAGCTTCCGCCGAATTTCTGAACGATTAAACTCATATTCTTTTTCCCCCAAATCTTTTTTCTTTGGTATATCATAAATCCGAAATACGGATTTTTGACTTGATTACAGCACCCGCTGCTTTAAGCTCCTCAGCCTTTGCAAGCTGATCTGCAACGGTCATCACCTCTGTGGTGAAGGCAAGCTCGTTTTCGGGCGCATCTGAACGGGCAATAAGCTTTGAGCCGGGGAACAGCTTTGAAACTGTTTCCTCTGCTGCTGCCTTATCCTGTGTTTCAATGCGGAAATATGCAGCATAGGAGGTCTGCTCATAGGGTTTGACAAGAGAAGCGTCTCCGTCTGCCCAGAAGAGATATTTTCTTGCCTTGAGATGCTTAACGCAGTCTATGATATCGGCAACTACTGCACTTGCGGTGGGGAGCTTGCCCGCGCCCTTGCCGTAGAATACGACATCGCCTGTCGCATCTCCTCTTACAAGGATACCGTTGAATACATCGTCCACTCCTGCAAGCTGGCTTGAGCTTTCGATAAACATAGGCTCAACGCATATATCAAGAGTACCGTCTTCAAGAGCCTTTACCTGACCGATAAGCTTTATCACTCCGCCCCATGCGGAAGCATAAGCAACGTCCTCAAGCTTTATTTCGCTGATACCCTGTGTATGAACGAGCTGAGGATAAATATGCTTTCCATAGGCGAGAGAAGCGAGAATTGCTATCTTGCGGCAGGCATCATGTCCTTCAACATCAGCTTCGGGATTTCTTTCTGCATAGCCGAGCTGCTGTGCCATTTTAAGAGCGTCCTCAAAGGACATCTGCTCCTTTATCATTTTTGTAAGAATGAAGTTTGTAGTACCGTTAAGAATACCCGCCACCTCTACAACATCATTGGCTGCAAGACACTGGCTCATCGGGCGGATTATCGGTATACCGCCGCCAACGCTTGCTTCAAAGAGGTAGTTTACATTATTGTCCCTTGCTATCTGAAGAAGCTCGGCACCTTTGGTTGCAACAAGCTCCTTATTGGATGTTACGACGCTTTTGCCAGCTAAAAGAAGCTTTTTGGTGAAGTCAAAGGCAGGATTTACGCCGCCCATTACTTCTGCAACTACTCTTACATCTTCATCATTGAGTATGTCATCAAAGCTCTTTGTGAATTTATCTGCATAAGGACTGTCCGGAAAATCTCTGATATCAAGAATGTATTTGATATTGATCTCTTCCTTTGCGCGTTTGGCTATGCTGTCACGGTGATTCTCAAGAACCTCCACAACACCGGAGCCAACTACTCCATGTCCCATAACTGCAACTTGTACCATAATTTATTTCTCCTTTAATTTTTATGAAAATAGCTTTATTATCCGTGATCAGTCGGTTCCCGAGTTTTCAGGCTCCGGTTCGGGTTCGGGTTCGGGTTCCGGTTCAGGCTCAGGCTCCGGTTCGGGCTCAGGCTTCGGTTCGGGTTCCGGCTCCGGTTCAGGCTCAGGCTCAGGCTCGGGTTCCGGTTCGGGCTCGGGTTCCGGCTCAGGCTCAGGTTCATCCTGTCCGCCGTCGTCTGAGGATTCATCTTCCGAGTTTTCATCCGGATTCTCATTTTCTGAGGATTCATCCTCTGAATCATCACTGTCCTCGTTTTTGCTTTCGGGCTTTGGCTTATTGGGATTATAGGTGGAAAACGGCGGCATATTATCAGTGGTATAATAGCCTACGGCAGTTTTGCCCGAAACAGTATATTCCGTGATCTTGCCGTCATCGAGGAAGTAATTCTTCTGAACTACATCTCCGCCGAGATTATATTCTTTCTTTGGCTTATTTTTCAGGTACTCTGCCATAATGTCACGCCAGAGTATATGGACCTGACTCTGTTCTTCAACGGGTATGGGCTTTAAGGTCTCATGTCCTGCCCATGCTGCCGCTACTGCATACGGTGAGGAGCCGACGAACCAGTTATCGCATGAGCTGTCGGTCGTACCTGTTTTTCCGATTATATCCCAGCCTTCTACCTTTGCGCGGAAGCCGAGCGCT
>CACXDV010000230.1 GCA_902766585.1 uncultured Ruminococcus sp. | reverse complement strand
GGTACATCACCCTATAACTACACATATCAGTTTAAGCTTTCTACATCAAGCACATGGAATACCTCAGGAACAAAGAATGGTACAGCTACAACAGCTGCAATTACTCCGGACAGAAGCGGAACTTATGATGTCAGAGTTATCATTAAGGACTCAACAGGCAAGGCTGCAACCAAGAACTTTACACTTAAGGTATCAGGCTAATGAATTGGCTGAACTGAAATAATTCGTCCCCGTATATATCATCAGGTATATACGGGGGCTTTTTTAGCAAAATAATCCCCGCACATATCAAATGAGATATATGCGGGGAAAAATTATCTGAGATTCATACGGCTTATAGATGTGCTGCTGCCCTTGTGGTAGCGTTTTCTGCTGAAAGCAAATTCGGAATCATCACCCTTGAGATTCAGTATGATGATAAGTACCGCGGTAACGACTATTCCGATTATACACCAGAATATCATGCCCATAAGTACTGAGGAATTGTCATTTTCAGGGTTATACGGAACAGTGACGGAGGGCTCGTCCGTCGGTATCGGCGGAGCGTCGAGCAGCTTGCTGTCCGGATTTATTATAGCGGCAGCTTCGGCGGAGCTTTGGTTCTTTGATACCTGTTCTGCCTGCTTCTTGGGAGAAACGAAACTCGGATCCTTGACGGGAAGAATGAATTTCATTGAGGCAGCTGCCTTAAAGGGATCAACGACCGTGACCTTGCTTTTTTTGCTGCTTTCTTCTCTTGAACTTTCCTGTACAGCGGAGGGTGAAGAATTCTGATTCGGAGTCCATCCCTCCGGCGCAATTACGATAGTATCATTTGAAGAAGGCTCGGGTTCATATGATTGCTGAGGAACAGGATCAGGCTCAGGATCGGGCTGAGGTTCGGGTTCCGGCTCAGGCTGAGGTTCCGGTTCGGGCTGAGGCTGAGGTTCCGGTTCGGGTTCTGGCTGAGGCTGAGGTTCCGGTTCGGGTTCCGGTTCGGGTTCGGGTTCCGGTTCAGGTTCGGGTTCGGGTTCCGGCTGAGGTTCAGGCTCAGGCTCCGGTTCGGGTTCCGTACTTACAACAGAAACAGGCTCCTCCGGCTGGGGTTCATCTTCTGCAAAAGCGGTTATTCCTGCCGCTGAAATAATGAATGCAGAAAGTAATATAGAAATAATCGGTTTTAATACCTTCATATAATACACCATCACTTTAATATATAATTACACGCATATATTATAGCAGATATTCCCGCGGGGTGGTATAGTAAAAATATCAGAAAAATAATAAGGTATTTCACATTATTTCATGCGAAAATGCTTTTTTGTTTTGTTATTAAAAGCTTTTGCGGAAAAAACGGCTTCCGTACAGCCCTTTCGGACGGTTCGGAAACCGATAATTATTAATTGGATCGTGATTTGATATAATCAGTCATCTATCTTTGAAAAACGGGGTACGGTTTTTCCGTCAACATCAACATACTGATAGAATATAGCAGACGGTCTTGCCCATGTTTTGCCTTCATTTCCGACCTCTCTGTAAATAACAAGCTCCTCTGAGGTCTCGCTGTCCTTTGCAAGACAGATAAATTCATATATACCGCCCTTGAAATGACGGTATTTTCCGGGAGTGCCTACAGCGGGAAGTGGCTCTGTTTTTTCCTGTTTATCATCTGCTGCATCGGAAACCGCGGGAGCTGCAGCAGCTTCTGTACCGTCGGGATATTCGGGCTTTCCTCCGTCTGTAAGAACAAGTACTCTTGTTCCGTGTGCGGGTATGGATATATTAGCGCTGCTGTCTTTTACATCAAAGACACTGCATCCGTCGAATACATCATAAAGCTTTGCTCCGCCATCTGTTCTGAAGCTTATCTCGAAATCGGAGGAGGAAAGATTAAGCGCGATATAGACAGTTTCTCCCTCAAATTTACGCTTGAATATGAGCTGTTCATTTCTGATAACGGTATTTTCAAAGCTTCCGTACTGGAGAGCCTTATATTTTCTTCTTACAGCTCCAAGACGGCAGACGTGTCTGAAAAGCTCATTATCCTGTATATCACCGACATTCACGCAGGGGCGAAGAGGATAGTCAAATTCTGTTTTGCTTTTCTGTCCCTTGATTCCCCATTCACTGCCGTAGTAGACCGAGGGGACACCGGGCATGAAATAAAGGGTGGAATAGCAGTTCTTTACATTCTGTTCCTCTCTGACAGTGCTTGCGATACGGTTTACATCATGGTTATCAACGAAGTTGTAGGTATATATATTATGATAGATACCACCGTTTGCAAACTGACGGTTGAGGGAATGTGCTATTTCAAAATAGTTATGGTCATTATGGGAGGAATAAATGCCCTTATAACATTCATAGTTTGTGCAGGAGTCAAGAAGGTCGGGATTTGCGAGACGAGCATAATCACCGTGGATTATTTCGCCCATAAGCCAGAACTGACTGTCCCTGCTCTTGCAGAAATGCTTAAGCTCTCTGAGAAAATCCTGATCCATGCAGTATGCAACATCAAGTCTTAAGCCGTCTATCTTGAATTTATCCATCCACATTGCGACAGCGTCGAATATATGGCGCTTTACATCAGGGTGACGGAGATTGAGCTTTACGAGGTCGTAATTACCCTCCCAGCCCTCATACCAGAATGGATCGCCCCAGGGGCTGTTTCCGCCGAAGTTGAGGTTCTGGAACCATGAGCAGTATGGTGAGCCTTGTTTTTTCTCCTGAATATCCCTGAAAGCCCAGAAGCCTCTGCCGACATGATTGAATACGCCGTCAAGCACTACGCGGATACCGTTTTCATGGAGCTTTTCGCAGATGCGAGCGAAGCTTTCATTATCTCCGAGACGGTTGTCTATATTGAAATAATCATTGGTATCATATCCATGGGTAGTGGACATGAATACAGGTCCGAAGTAAATGGCATTGACATTCATTTCCTTCAGGTGAGGAATAAAATCTATGACCTTATCAAGACGATGTTCAAGCTGACCGTCATTGATACGCGGTGCACCGCAGAAGCCAAGAGGATAGATGTGATAGAATACGGATTCGTTTACCCAATACATTTAATTTTCTTTCCTTTCGCTGAAAACTGACTTATCGCTGTATTATCCGAAGCGACTTTTTCAGTATAGCACACATCAACAAGTAATGCAATACTTTATTAAGGTTATTTATAAAAAATAACCAAAGAATCGAAAGTGAGAATAAAAAATCAGCCCCAAACGAATCGGGGCTGAAATAGTGATAATATTATTTGAGAACGCTGAGGAGAACGCCTGCTGCAACAGCAGAACCGATAACGCCTGCAACATTCGGTCCCATAGCGTGCATAAGGAGGAAGTTTCCGGGATTTTCCTCCTGACCGACCTTCTGTGAGATACGCGCAGCCATAGGAACAGCGGAAACACCTGCCGAGCCGATAAGAGGATTGATCTTTCCGCCTGTAGCCTTGTACATGATCTTGCCGAAGAGAACACCGCAGGCTGTAGCAAGACAGAATGCAAACAGTCCGAGACCTATGATACCTGCTGTCTGAAGTGTAAGGAATACTGTACCTGTTGCAGTTGCTCCGACGGTTACTCCGAGGAAAATCGTAATGATATTCATAAGCTCATTCTGAGCTGTTTTGCTGATTCTTTCAACAACTCCGCTTTCTTTGAAGAGGTTGCCGAGCATGAGCATACCTACAAGGGGAGCAGCATCGGGAAGAAGAAGTGATACAACTACTACAACGATGATCGGGAAGAGTATGCGTTCAAGCTTGGAAACGGGGCGAAGCTGTCCCATAACGACTGATCTTTCCTTTTTGGTTGTAAGCAGGCGCATGATAGGGGGCTGGATGATCGGCACAAGAGCCATATATGAATAAGCTGCAACAGCTATCGGACCGAGAAGCTGAGGAGCTAATTTTGTGGTAACGAAAATTGCTGTGGGGCCGTCTGCACCGCCGATAATAGCGATAGAGCCTGCCTCCTGGGGAGTAAAGATGCCCATAGCGGTAGCGATAATGAATGTAAGGAAGATACCTACCTGAGCAGCCGCGCCCAAAATAAAGCTTTTGGGGTTAGCAATAAGCGGACCGAAGTCGGTCATACAGCCGATACCGAGGAAGATAAGCGGAGGATAGATACCGAGCTTAACGCCTTGATACAGATAATAGAATAGTCCGCCGTATTCTGTATAGTTATAATATGTCTGACCGTTGAATATGGTTGTCGTATATGATGCCGGATCGACACCCTTTTTAAGTATTTCCGCTTCGGTAAGCATTTGGGTAACGGGCATTCCCATTATTTCAGGGAAGAGGTTTACGAGGCACATACCGAAGGCGATAGGCAACAGAAGCAGCGGTTCAAACTGTTTTTTGATAGCGAGATACATAAGAATGAAGGATATACCCACCATTACATAGTTCTCCCAGGAAAGCTTGCCAAAGCCCGAATCCCTAAGCAGGTCGCAGATGATCTGCCAGAGCTGCTGTAATATTTCCATGAAGATTACACCCTTTCAATAGTTTTCTGTTTTTTTCAGAATGGTCTTGTATTATCAAGAACACCTGCGCGTGACCAAGCCGAGCGTGAAGCGCGGGCTTTTTTGACAGCCTTGATTCTGTGGGGCTTTTCGCCATAGACTGCATCCACAGCGGCTGCGATCACGGCGATTATTTCCAGGGGAATCTCATCGCTGTCCTGAGCCGTTTCGGTTTCGGCAGTTACAACAGGTGCTGCCGGGGGTTCATTCTTTACGACAACGGGTTTTGTCTTTTTGTCCTTTTTACCCTTATTCTGAACAGAAGATACGATCTTGCTGTAGACAGAAACTATGATTATGAGGAGTATAAGCACCGTAAAGACAACGATAAATCCCGCAAGCAGCAGAATAAACGCCTGTGTCATTGCATTCATAATCTATCCTACCTTTCTCCTTATTGATTAAAAAATCGCATATATAATATTATAACTTAATTTGATATTTTTTTCAATCTCTAATAAAAAAATATTTCTTCTGCGGTGGCGCAGTCCCTGCGCTCTGTTGTTCGCGCCTGCCTGCCGGCAGGCAGGCTTTAGTTCAGTAGTACATTTATTTCTTTTGCGCGAAGATGCTTCTACAGTATTTCAAGTTCAGTTTTAGGCTAAACTGCTTCGATTGCATTTCTGCTGTCGGCTAAATTATTTTATTAAGCAACCGGTATGTGCAAAAAATAAAATAACAAAACAAAGCAGAATTACCTGTACATTGCACATTGCACATTGTACATTGAACATTGTACATTGAACATTGCACAT
>CACXDV010000229.1 GCA_902766585.1 uncultured Ruminococcus sp. | reverse complement strand
GGAGGCTTCGCTGTTTTGCTGAGCGATTTTTTCAGAATTTTCCTGTTCAGAGTCAGTACTGTTCTGCGTTGAGGTGTTTTGCTGAGTATCGTTCTGCGGTGTATTGCTGCACGATGCAAGCGGCATTAGCATAAATAATGCAAGTAATGCAGAGAGAAGCTTTTTGCCGTTCATTGAGGATCACTCCTTATACGATCATATTCGTTATTGCTCTTTATAATAGTTTAGCATACAGGCAGAGGTTTATCAAGCATACCGAAAAAACATAACTCTGTTCTTTGATGAATTTTGGACAACAGACAGAAAAGAGAATATTCCGGCGGATGTTTCAATTATATTTCTTAAAAAAAGATAAATAATGTTGCAAATGGTAAAAACTTTTGTTATAATATAATAAATTGAATAAAAATGCGCTTTTTGTTGATCGTATTACCCGAAAGCGCATAGCTTTATAATAAAAAGGTGATTTTTGTGAGCGACAAGAAAAAAGATGAATCAAAAGACAAAAAAGACGAATCAAAAGACAAAAAAGCCAAGGTGAAAACTGTGTCCAAGGCTCAGCTAAAGCCGTCTAAGATCTATTCGGCACCTGATTTTCCATATCATAACAGGGAACTTAGCTGGATGGATTTCAACAGCCGTGTGCTTGAAGAGGCATTTGAGAAGGAAAACCCCATTCTCGAAAGGCTGAATTTCCTTGCAATAACTGCATCAAATCTTGATGAATTTTTCATGGTGCGTGTTGCGGGAGTTATGGACAGGCTGCATTCGGCAAAGGGCAGTATACCCGATGAATCGGGAATGACAGCCGAGCAGCAATTCAACAGACTGACCGAAAAGATACATGAATTCGCAAAGAAGCAGTACTCATGCCTCAACCGTTCGCTTATCCCGGCGCTGAAAAAATGCAAAATGAGATTTCTGACTATTTCCGAGCTGAATAAGCAGCAGCGTCAGCAGGTAGATCAGTATTTTGAGAAAAATGTCTTTCCGGTGCTTACACCGCTTGCAGTGGATACATCAAGACCGTTCCCTCTGCTTGCGAATAAGAGCCTGAATATTGCTGTACGCCTTTCAAGTGACGGAGGAGATGTTTTTGCCGTTGTACAGGTTCCGTCGATACTTGCAAGGTATATGGAGGTCAATACCGACAGCGGAAGAGCATTTGTGATGCTTGAGGATATAATTATAAGCAAGCTGTCAGAGCTTTTTGAGCTGTATAAAATCAAGGCATACTGTCCGTTCAGAATAACTCGTGACAGTGATCTTGATATAGATGAAGAAGCTGATGACCTTCTTGTTGAAATCAAGCATTCACTTAAAAAGCGTCAGCGCGGAGATCCGGTCCGCCTTGAAATCGTATCAAAATGTGATGAAGCGCTCAGAAAATTTCTTGTCGATATGCTTGAGGTCAGCAATAAGGAAATATATGAGGTCACAGGGCCTCTTGATCTTACCTTCCTTTCAAAATTCAGTCATATGGACGGTATGGATTATCTGTGTTTCAGTCCCATTACTCCGGTAACGCCTCCCGCTGAGCTGTTCGGCTATGATGATATGTTCATGGCGATAAGGGAAAAGGACAGAATGGTACACCACCCGTATGAAAGCTTTGACGCGGTAACAAAATTCATTGACCAGGCTGCAAAGGATCCTGATGTTCTGGCAATAAAGCAGACGCTTTACCGTGTCAGCGGACATTCACCGATAATAGCCGCGCTGATAAAGGCTGCCGAAAACGGAAAACAGGTAACAGTACTTGTTGAGCTTAAAGCAAGGTTTGACGAGGAGAATAATATCGGTTGGGCTAAAAAGCTTGAAAAGGCAGGCTGTCATGTAATATACGGCTTACAGGGATTAAAGACTCATTGCAAGATCGTTCTTGTTGTCAGGAGAGAGGAGGACGGTCTGCGGCGCTATCTCCATATGGGAACAGGAAACTATAACGACAGTACGGCAAGATTTTATACTGATCTCGGTTTGTTCACCTGTAATGAGCAGTTCGGAGAGGATGCGTCATCACTGTTCAATGTTATCACAGGCTACAGCACCCCTCCGGTATATAATAAAATGAAGGTCGCTCCCCTCGGACTCAGGGATTTCTTTGAGGAAATGATACGCCGTGAGACAGAGAATGCCCGCGCCGGACTTCCTTCGGGAATATTTGCGAAGGTAAATTCCCTTGTTGATCCGGAAATAATCAAGCTGCTTTATAAAGCGTCCCAGGCAGGCGTAAAAATTACGCTTATTGTAAGAGGAATATGCTGTCTGGTGCCGGGAGTTAAGGGGATCAGCGATAATATCACTGTCCGCAGTATAATCGGTCAATTGCTTGAGCACAGCCGTATTTTCGTTTTTGAAAATGCAGGCAATAAGCAGATATATATGGGCTCTGCCGACTGGATGCAGAGAAACCTTGATAAGCGTGTTGAGCTGGTATTCCCGATAGAGGATCCCGACCTGATGCAGCGTACATTTGAAATAGTCGATACAATGCTTTCTGATGTACTGAATACAAGGATCCAGCTTCCGGATACGACCTATGAGCTGCTCGACAGAAGGGGTAAAAAGATCCATAACTGTCAGAGGGAATTTTCCGAGATGGCAAAAAAGACTCTTGCCGAAAAGCGTACCGTTGAGAAGGAGGAAAATAAATTCAAGCCTCTTACGGGAAGTCATAATGATGAAGAATAATTGGTAAAAATTCCATATTTTTATTGTATTCTTATAAAAAATAGTGTAAAATAATAATATAATTTCTATTGTAAAGGATGTGTTTTATGTATGAAAAGAGTAGGCGTATTAACAAGCGGCGGAGATTGTCAGGGACTTAATTCTGCTATAAGAGGTCTTGCAAAGGGACTGTATGAGTATTATGGCAAAAAGGTAGAGATCTATGGTATCATTGACGGATACAGAGGTCTTATCAACGGTGAATACCACCTGATGCAGCCAGAGGACTTTTCCGGAATACTTACAAGAGGCGGAACGATTCTCGGAACCTCTCGTCAGCCCTTCAAGCAGATGCGCGTAATTGACGAGGAGACCAATGTAGATAAGGTTGCAGCAATGAAAAAGACCTATAAGAATCTCAAGCTTGATTGCCTTGTTGTACTCGGAGGAAACGGAACACACAAGAGCGCAAATATGCTGTCTGAGGAAGGACTCAATGTTGTTTCCATGCCCAAGACCATAGACAATGATATCTGGGGCACAGACGTTACATTCGGCTTCCAGAGCGCAGTTGATATTGCTACTCAGGTAATAGACTGCATCCACACCACAGCTACATCCCACGGAAGAGTATTCATTGTTGAATGTATGGGACATAAGGCAGGCTGGCTCACGCTTCATGCCGGTATCGCAGGCGGAGCGGATGTTATACTTATCCCGGAGATACCTTATGATATCAAAAAGGTGATTGATACCGTAAAGAACAGAACAAAGGAGGGCAAGACCTTCTCTATTCTTGCCGTTGCAGAGGGTGCGATATCCAAGGATATAGCAGAGCTTCCGAAGAAGAAAAAGAAGGAGGCTATTGCCAATATGATGTACCCCTCAATTTCCTATAAGATCGCGCATGAGATCGAGGAAGCAACAGGTCAGGAGACAAGAGTGACCGTTCCCGGACATTTCCAGAGAGGCGGAAGTCCGGATGCTTATGACAGATTTATCACTACACGCTTTGGCGCAGCTTGTGCAAGACTTATCATTGACGAAAAATACGGCTTTATGACCGGTATGGTAAACGGTGAGGTAGTTCCCGTTCCGCTCAGTGAGGTTGCAGGAAAGCTTAAGGGCGTTCCGGCAGACAGCCCTGTAATCAAGGACGCAAAGGCAGTCGGAATCTGCTTCGGTGACTAAAAAATTCATTATGCCGCAGCTCAAAGAAAAATAGATATGGGCTGCGGCATTTTATAAGAGAACTACAGGAGGAATTATTATGGCGGAATTGAAAAAAGATGCAGCTGCGGAGGAAGAGGAGATAATAATAGACGAAACTGAAGAGGAGGCGTACTCAAAGAAGCTCAAGGGAGAAATTATGAGAGAAAGAAAGCGCTGGGGCTTTTTCGGCATACCGTGGACCTTCACAAAATATATACTTACAAAAAAGAAGATCATTATACAGAAGGGCTTTTTTACCAGTGAGGAAAACGAGATACTCCTTTACAGAGTTACCGATATAACTCTTAAGCGTACCTTCTGGCAGAAGATATTCGGTCTTGGCACACTTATTGTCTATGCTCACGATAAGACAAATCCCACACTTGAAATCAAAAACATAAAGCACATCAGGGAATACAAGGATGCACTTTCCGAGGCTGTCGAAAAGGATCGTATCAGGATGAAGATGCGTCAGAGTGAGATAGTTGACGGGGCTTTCGATCCTATCGGCAGCGATTCGGACGGCGAATGGTGAGCTTAAAGCAAAAACAGGCTTTTCTTTTGTTGATGTAAAGGCAGGGGAGGTTATGTTAAAAACTGTATTAAGAGAAATAAGAAAGATCATTTGTGTAATAGCTGCAGCGGTGATCTATGGATTTTCGATAAAGAATTTTCTTCACGGCGCGGGACTTCTTGCGGGAGGCTTTACGGGAGTATCCCTGCTTGCACAGCAGACTCTTCTGAAATTTTCAGATATTTCTGTTCCTCTCAGTCTTATATACATACCGCTTAATGCCGTTCCGGCGCTGATCAGCTTTAAATTCATAGGCAAGAGATTTACGATATATTCGCTGATAATGATAGTACTGTCATCCACATTTGCTGATATGATGCCTTTTCTGCAGCTTACGGATGATACTCTTCTCTGTGCGGTGTTCGGAGGTCTTCTGAACGGTACGGCAATTGCTGTCTGTCTGCTGAATAATGCAACAAGCGGAGGTACGGATTTTATTTCTATCTTTATTTCGGAGCATTACGGCAAGGATGCATGGAACTATATCTTTGCCGGGAATGTATGTGTGCTGCTGCTTTCCGGTATTCTTTTCAACTGGACGAGCGCGATGTATTCCATAATTCTTCAATTCTGCTCAACAATGATAATACAGCTTCTATATAAGCGTTATCAGAAGCAGACCATGTTCATCATAACCGAAAAGCCCGATGAGGTATATTCTGTTATACGGGATAATACTAACCATGACGGAACACTTTTTAAGGGTACAGGTCTTTATAAGGGCAAGGAGAGGAATATGATCTATTCTGTAGTATCCTCTGATGAGATACGCATGGTCGTTTCAAAAATAAAGGAACAGGATAAGGGCGCATTCATTAATATTATGAAATCTGAGGAGATCAGCGGTAATTTCTACCGCCGTCCCAATTCATAAAAAAATCGCGGTTCAGATGCTTTGAACCGCGTTTTTTTTTATTTGGTTTTCGGTTTTTTGAAAAGAGAAAGGATATAGGAAAAGAATATTGCCGCCGCTATACCCGCCGAACAGGCTGAAAGTCCTCCTGTCAGTATTCCGATAAAGCCGCGGGAGGATATTTCCTCTTCTATGCCTGTTGCAAGCGAATAGCCGAAGCCTGTCAGGGGAACTGTCGCGCCGGCTCCCGCAAAATCAACAAATGGCCCATACAAGCCGGCTGCTGTAAGGACTACTCCGGAGGTAACGTAGATCACAAGTATCCTTGCCGGAGTGAGCTTGGTTTTGTCAATAAGTATCTGAGCAATAACACATAAAAGTCCCCCTGTGACAAAAGAAATAACATACTGCATATTATCGCCTCCGTAAATATTATTTGTATATTTTCGTTTATTTATACAATAATGCGCGGAATCATTCTATTATAAGAAAATAGAATTTATTGGCATATTTTTTCTGAAATTGTTGACTGAATGATAAATTTATTATATAATACACATAATAAATATACTCATAGGTGCGTGTATCCGTACTTAGCTGTAAATAATGTAGGTAAGGAGATATATCTATGGCATTACTTATAAGTTGTCCGGACTGCGGAATGCAGATCGTCAATAATGGAGAGAATTGTCCTTTCTGCGGTTATAACGTAAAGGAAGGCAAATCGAAGCATGAAATGGAGCTTGAAGCCGAAAAAGAACTTCTCCGCGCTGAAGCCGAGGAACGTGCAAAGGCTGAGGAAATTGAGCGCAAAGAAGCTGAGGAGCGTGCAAGACAGGAAGAAGAAGCGCGCAGGGAGGCAGAAGAGAAGGCAAGGCTTGAAGAGGAAGCAAGACGTGAAGAAGAACGCATAAGAGCCGAAGCTGAGGCGAGGGCAAGAGCCGAGGCAGAAGCAAAAGCAAGAGCCGAGGCAGAGGCAAGGGCAAAAGCCGAAGCAGAAGCGAGAGCAAGAGCTGAGGCAGAAGCAAAAGCAAGAGCCGAAGCTGAGGCAAGAAGAGCAGCAGAGGAAACGGGAAATAATATTTTTGCTCAGTTTAGGCAGAAGAATAATGCTCCGGTTCAGAATGCAAATACAGATGCAGGAAGCATAGTTGAAAGACCGGATCTTCCCGATCTTCCGATGAGAGGCGACAAGACACCTTTGCCTCCGATGCAGAAGGAAAGGCCGGTATCTATTGCAGAAATTGCGAATACACCTGCTGTAGAGCTTACTCCGATCGAATCAGATGAAATAAAGGGAGCGCTTCCGCCGATACAGCCTGAAAAAGAGGTAACTATCGAGGATATCCGTCATACCCCTGCAGTAAAACTAACACCTATAGAGTTTGAAAAGGTTGAGGATAAGCTTCCGGATATGAACAGTCCCGAAGCAGCTCCTCCGGGAAGCAGCACCGGAAGACCGGATATCGTAGTTGAGCAGCCGGCAGTACCGAGAAATTCCCGCAGCATAGAAATAGAGAAACCTGAAATACAGATAGAAAAGCCGGAGCCAAGAAGACCTGAAATTCAGATCGAAAAGCCGACAATAGAAATAGAAAAGCCCGCAGCGTCCGTGCCGCAGAGAAATCAGTGGACAACTGAACCACAGGCAGCACCCGTTCAGCAGCAGGTTCCGCAGCCTCCGGTACAGCGGCCGCAGAGAAAGCAGTGGACAACTGAACCACAGGCAACACCCGTACAGCAGCAGGCTCCCCAGCCTCCGGTACAGCAGCCACAGAGAAAACAGTGGACAACTGAACCGCAGGCAGCACCCGTACAGCAGCAAGTTCCTCAGCCTCCGGTACAGCAGCCGCAGAGAAAACAGTGGACAACTGATCCGAATGCATCGCCTGTACAGCAGCGTGCACCACAGCCTCCGGTACAGCAGCAGAGAAGGCAGTGGACTGCTGATTCACAGCAGACTCCCGCACCTCAGCAGAACAGAGGTCCTCAGAGACAGCCTGTTCAGGGTAAAAAAGAATGGACTACAAACCCGTCTGCAAACAGTAATCCCAATAATATTGATTTAGATGCATATGCAAATGATCTGAAGCGTAAAATGGAGGAGGGCAAGAGAAAGCCGTCCGAAAGAGTTTCGGATATCAATGATTTCTCATCAAGTGATGTTAAGACAGCTCCGATGAAATTTGACGGAAAGGAAATCAAGGGTATTGCACAGCAGCCCGTGATCCAGGCACCGAAGAAAAGTCCTGTCATTCCTATTGTAATAGTTGCTATTCTGGTCGTTGTCGGAATTATTGTGGCAGTTATAATGATGAACGGAAACAAAGGCTCTGAGGAGACCTCCGGAGAAGCATCTGCTCAGACAAGTACATCTGCTTCAAGTGCAGGAGAAGTAAAGAAGACTGATGCATCAAATGCTCCGTCGGGTGAAGCGTCCAATGCGAATGAAGCAGAAATAATCATAAAATTCCAGAAGCCCGAAAAGTGGGATAATGATGTTTACGCATATGTATTCTCCGACGGCGGCAGTTCAAAGAATGATGACTGGCCCGGAGAGGCTATGACCGACAACGGTGACGGTACATATACATATAAGGTTCC
>CACXDV010000228.1 GCA_902766585.1 uncultured Ruminococcus sp. | reverse complement strand
TACCGGAAAGGAAGAGTCTTCAAAAGCATCATCGGCGGTCTCAAGTGAGGTTTCTGTTACTGCTTCGTATGAACAGAATGAAAGCACTCAGCCTGTTTCAGAAGAGGAAAAAAGTTTGCCTGTTGTTTCGGAAGATGAGGAAAGCAGCGGATATACGGCTTACGGGACAAAAACTGTACCGGCTGAATGGCAGGATAGTGGGATTTTTTCTGCATATTATCAAAGAGCATATGATATAGTTCAGAATATGACGTTGGAAGAAAAGGTCGGTCAGATATTGCTTGTCCGCTGTCCTGCAATAGACGGATCAGCACAGGCGAAGGAATTTCATCTTGGGGGGTATATTTTATTCGGACGAGACTTTGATGATTATACAAGAAATGAAATAACCGCAAATACGAGGTCATATCTTGATTCACAGACTATACCGATGATAATTGCCGTAGATGAAGAAGGGGGAACAGTAAGCCGTCTGAGTTATAATCCTGAGCTTACAGATCATAAATTCAAATCGCCGAGGGAGCTTTTTGATATAGGGGGAATAGATGCTGTAATTGAAGAAGCTGAAACAAAGAATAAGCTAATGAAAAGCCTGAATATCAATACCAATCTTGCCCCTGTTTGCGATATAAGCAAATCAGAGGAGAATTTTATGTATGACCGTTCATTGGGACAGGATCCGGATATCACTTCCGATTTTGTAAGACGCTTTACAAAGGTCAGTCAGGATGAAGGAATATCTGTCACTCTCAAACATTTTCCCGGCTATGGAAATAACGTGGATACACATACGGGTATTGCTATTGATGAAAGGACATACGAGACCTTTGTGCAGAATGATTTCAAGCCGTTCAAGGCAGGTATAGACGAGGGAGCGCATATGGTGCTTGTAAGTCATAATATAGTGAACTGTATGGATGACGAACATCCGGCTTCTCTTTCTTCAAAGGTACACGAAATTCTCCGGAATGAGCTTGGTTTTACCGGGATAATAGTAACAGATGATTTGGAAATGGATGCTATAAAACAGTATTTTACCGAATATTCACCCAATGTTGCAGCGGTTCTTGCCGGAAATGATATGCTTTGTGTGTCTGATTATGAGCAGGCGTTCAAGGATATAACAGAGGCTGTCCAGAACGGAAGAATAGATACTGATATACTTGATCATGCTGCTGTCAGGGTAATAGCCTGGAAGTATGTAAAAGGACTTATCACAGAATAAAAAATTCCGCACCCTTTTTACGGGGTGCGGATATTTATTTAATGCACATCATAGCGACAAGACCGCCTCTTTTTCCTCCGCTTGCACGGTGGGAATAAAGCAGACCGCTGTTACATTTTGTACATACATCGCTGATGGTAATATTGATACTGAGCAGTCCGGCATCCATAAGCATACGGCGGTTAGTTTCCTTCAGATCGATAAGATATTTTCCGTGTCCGAGGCTTTTGGTAAAATATGCGGGCTTAAGCTCAGTAAGAGAAGCGAACTGTTCAAAGACTGGAGAATCGACTTCATAGCAGCAGGCGCCGATCGCAGGTCCTACGACAGCTATTATATCAGTGGGATCACAGCCGTAATCCTCAGTCATACAATCTATAACAGCCTCACCGATTTTTCCTACTGTACCCCTCCATCCGGCATGTGCGAGAGCAATAACCTTTTTTTCGGGATCAGCAAACAGCAGGGGAGTGCAGTCAGCATAATGAGTGACAAGAGTTACCCCAGGTTCATTGGTTACAAGGGCATCAACGCTTGCGATATCGTGCGGGCGTGTTATTCCTATACCGCAGTCAGCAGAGGTAACCTTGCGGACAAAGGTATTATGGTTCTGATACGAACTTACCAGAGTATCAAAATCAAAGCCGGCAGCCCTGCAGAAAATGCGGTAATTTTCAAGAACCTTTTCTCTGTCGTCACCCTGCTTAAAATTCAGGTTCATAGATTTATAGTATCCCTCGCTCACTCCGCCGATGCGAGTGGAAAAAGCATGGTTTATAAAACCAATCTCCCTGAGAGAAGGGAATTGGAGAAATGCAACTCCGTCAACAAAATTGAGATCAGTATTTTTACTGTTAAAAATCATAGCCGTACCCTTTCCGAAATAAGAAAGCTCCGTTAATTACGGGCTGTTGAAATACAACATACCTATTGTACTAAAACGGTGATGATTTGTAAATAGTTTTTTGAATTTAATTTGATAATTTAACCGATAAATGATATAATATGCAGAGACAAAGATAAAAGGGAGGATAAAAAATGTCATTAAAAAAGCTTTTTGGAAACAATATCCCGCCTGATTGCAGATATTGCCGTTATTACATAAAAAAAGCCGGCAGCAATCCGGTATGCCGTTACGGAGCAATGTCCTTTGAACAGACTTGCAGAAGGTATGTATACGATCCTTTAAAAAGGGAACCGAGGAACCTTCCCGATATACCGAAATATACTGCCGATGATTTTAAGCTTTAAAGGAAATTATTCCTTAACTGCCTCTGCTGCTGCCTCAAGAAGAGCAGTACAATGGGGGCAGCGTGTAGCCTTGATGCTGATCTCGCTGAAACAGAAGGGGCATTCCTTTGTAGTTTTCTCAGCCTCAGGCTCAGGCTTTTTAGCAATAGATGTAAGCTTGTTTACAGCCTTTACCATAGCAAAAATAATGATAGCCATGATAAGGAAGTTGATGATAGCAGCTGCAAAATTGCCAAGAGATATAGGACCTACATTCAGAACCTGTGTTGCTTTGGAAAAGTCAAGCTGACCGGTTTCGGGATTTGTAAAATCCTGACCTGAAACTGTAGCTATGATCCAGCTGATACCCGGCATAATAACATCATTACAAAGAGATGTAACAATGGAGCCGAAAGCGCCGCCGATGATAACACCGACTGCCAGATCCATAACATTTCCGCGCATGACGAATTCTTTAAATTCGGTCATAAGTTTTCTCATAACAGATTACCTCCGTATAATAAAAATCATTGAATATATTATAGCACAATATGGTGTAATTAGTAAATAGAAAAAACGATATTTTTTAAAATATTTTGTGTATTATAGGAAAATGTGACGAAAAAGGCCGCTGTTATCAATAAAGATAGCAGCGGCTGATATTATTATATTAAATTATTCGATAACCTTTATCCAGCCCTCAGGAGCTTCAATTCTGCCCATCTGGATACCGGTAAGTGTATCATAAAGCTTCTTTGTAACGGGACCCATTTCCTCCATACCGGCGGGGAAACAGATCTCCTTGCCGTGGTCGTTGATCTTGCCAACAGGTGAGATAACTGCAGCAGTACCGCAAAGACCGCACTCTGCAAAATCCTTAAGCTCGTCGAAGTAAACCTCACGCTCTTCAACCTCAAGACCAAGATATTCCTTTGCAACATACATAAGAGAACGTCTTGTGATAGAGGGAAGGATGCTGTTTGACTTAGGAGTAACGACCTTATTATCCTTTGTTACGAAGAGGAAGTTAGCTCCGCCTGTTTCCTCTACCTTTGTTCGTGTTTTAGCATCGAGGTACATATTCTCTGCAAAGCCCTCATTATGAGCAGTAACGATAGCGTGAAGGCTCATTGCATAGTTAAGACCTGCTTTGATAAAGCCTGTACCGTTAGGAGCAGCTCTGTCGAAGTCACTTACCTTGATAACGATAGGCTTTGCGCCGCCCTTGAAGTAGGGACCAACAGGAGTTGTAAATACTCTGAACTGGAATTCATCAGCGGGTTTAACGCCGATAACGGGGTTTATACCAAACATATAGGGACGTACATAAAGAGTAGCGCCTGTGCCGTAGGGAGGAACAAAGGAATCGTTAGCCTTTACAGTCTGAACAACAGCGTCGATGAATTTATCCTCAGGGAAAACAGGCATTTCCATACGTCTTGAAGAGTTAGCAAGTCTTTCTGCATTAAGGTCGGGACGGAAGATAACGATATTGCCCTTTTCTGTTGTATAAGCCTTAAGACCTTCAAAGATAGTCTGAGCATACTGCAGAACGCAGGCACATTCACTCATAGTGATCATATCATCTTCAATTATAGCACCATCATCCCATGCACCGTTCTTATAATTTGAAACATAGCGCTTATCGGTTTTGATATAACCGAAGCCAAGATTGTTCCAGTCAATATTTTTCTTTTCCATAATTAAGGACTTCCTTTCAAAATTAAATACAGCTTTATTATAGTACCAAACAAAAGCCCTGTCAATATTATAGTAATATAAATTATAAAAGAAAGCGATATTGTTATATATCAAAGCATACCTATAAAATGAAAAGCAACTAAAATGAGCATAAATGTTCCCACTATAAGACATATTATAGCTGCCGGCTTGCTTTTCTTAAAGTTTTCAAGTCCGACAACAAACATGAGCGCAGCCAGACAGGGCATAAAAATGTTATCTGCATTTTCCATGATTCGTGTAAGATAGAGTATAGTTGAAATAATGATTATTCCGCATAAAGCAAAACCAGTTATTTTTAATATCTTATCCATAGTGTCACTTCCTTTTGATAATAAGATACGGCTGCCGAAGGGGATCAGCAGCCGTATATTATCAGAATTTTACCTTTTCTTTGATATAGTCTACAAGCTTGTCAATAGAAATTCTTTCCTGCTGCATTGTATCACGGTCACGGACAGTCACGCAGCCGTCATCAACGCTGTCAAAGTCGTAGGTGATGCAGAAGGGAGTACCGATCTCATCCTGACGGCGGTAACGCTTGCCGATAGAGCCTGCATCGTCGAAATCAACCATGAACTCAGCGGAAAGCATATCAAATACCTCGCCTGCCTTCTCGGACAGCTTCTTTGAAAGAGGAAGAACAGTAGCTTTGATTGGAGCAAGAGCAGGATGAAGATGAAGAACAACTCTGGTATCCTTTTCGTCGATAACTTCCTCGTCATAAGCCTCGCAGAGAACAGCAAGGAAAAGACGCTCAACACCGAGTGAAGGCTCGATAACATAGGGTATATACTTTTCATTTGTCGAAGGATCAAAATATTCAAGGCTTTTACCGCTTGTATTGATATGCTGTGTAAGGTCATAGTCTGTTCTGTCGGCAACGCCCCAAAGCTCGCCCCAGCCGAAGGGGAACATATATTCAAAGTCTGTTGTAGCCTTTGAGTAGAAGCAAAGCTCCTCAGGATCGTGATCGCGGAGTCTGAGGTTTTCCTCCTTGATTCCGAGAGAGTAGAGCCAGTCGCGGCAGAAGCCTCTCCAATAGCTGAACCATTCAAGATCTGTACCGGGCTTGCAGAAGAATTCAAGCTCCATCTGTTCAAATTCTCTTACGCGGAAGATGAATTTGCCGGGAGTGATCTCATTTCTGAAGGATTTACCGATCTGAGCGACACCGAAGGGTATTTTTTTTCTTGTGGTGCGCTGGATATTTGCAAAGTTTACAAAGATACCCTGAGCTGTTTCCGGACGGAGATAAAGAGTATCCTTGCTGTCCTCGGTAACGCCCTGGAAGGTCTTGAACATAAGGTTGAACTGACGAATCTCGGTGAAATTATGCTTGCCGCATTTCGGGCAGGGGATATTTTTTTCCTCGATATACTGAGCCAGCTGTTCATTTGACCAGCCTGCAACATTTGTGCCGTCAAATTCTTCGATAAGGTTATCAGCTCTGTGTCTTGTTTTACATTCCTTACAGTCCATAAGAGGATCGGAGAAGCCGCCGAGGTGACCGGAAGCGACCCAGGTCTGAGGATTCATAAGAATAGCAGCGTCAAGACCTACATTGTATTTGTTTTCCTGAACAAATTTTTTCAGCCAGGCATTTTTGATATTATTTTTGAGAGCAGCGCCGAGAGGACCGTAATCCCAGGTATTAGCCAGACCGCCGTAAATTTCGGAGCCGGGATAAACGAAGCCTCTGTTTGTACAAAGAGCCTTGATCTTATCAAGATTTTTTTCCGTGTTTTTCATTTTTATTCCTCCATTCGATTTCACATCGGATAGACCTATTTTATCATGTTTTTGATTTTACTGCAATAGCAAAACGATATTTTTTGCTCAGATAAATCTTTCATCAGAGGTATTCAGCAATTCTCTTTTGTCCTTTGGAAGAGAGATCAGATAATAGATATACCCATCATTGCTAATACTATGATCAGTTTCGTCATAATAAGTTTGAGAATAAAAATATAAACGGTTTCTTGCCCATTCACGAACTATATGGGAAATATCCGAATCCTTTATCTGAGCCCAGAAATAGGCGGTTTTGATATAGAGACATTTGTCTTTAAAGTATTCGTCATCATATGCCGAAAGATTTTTTTCGATAAAGTCAACAGTTTCTTCAAGGGCAGGCTTATTATTGCCATTGGCTCTGCTGTCAGTATTCAGGCTTTCGCGCAGTTCTTTGCAATAATTTTCAAGCTCGGAGGTATTTTCAATTATTTTATCATAATCAAGAAAATCATAGTTTTCAATGAAATTATCTTCATTGACCAATTCGGGAACGACAATATAAGGAATATTTCTTGACAGATTTTTTGTCGGTTCTTTCGACTGAACGACAATGATTTTTGTCTGAAAATCCCAGGGACTTACAAGAATATCGGTAAAAAGAATTTTTGCACTGATAAATGCTCCGAAAAGGAGGGTTATTATTATCATAAAAAAGACTGTATTCTTTTTATCATCTTTATTCGTATAAACCGTAAGAATAACGGCGGAGACTACGCTCAAAACGGCTAAAACGGCGGAGAGTATCTTATTCGGGATCTCATAGTAGTATATAATATATACAAACAGATTAAGAATGATCAATTGTATATCTTTGAAAAAAAGACTTTTACGGTCAATACTGTCATTCTTTTTTATTCCTTTGATAATAAAGATAATGAGATAGACCATATATAAAGCGGCTATACCCGTACAAATGAGTGTTTTCGGTTCATGTGATATAGTCATTCCCGGAACAAACTCAAGGTAAACGGATGAAAGCAGAAAAAAATATGACAAAATAAACAGAATAAAGCCGGCGATAAGTGAGAAGATCTTATAAATTCTTTTTTCAAAAGGTTCAAGATTTTCAGCTCCGGAATTCATAGGTGTACCTCCTTTTTAATGATAGCTTCTATTTCAGGAAAAACGGAAAGACTGCGTTCAAGTATACCGTTCATATAGGCAATAGCCGTACCGTAATTTGTTATCGGTACATTTTCATCCTCAGCGCATTTGAGGCGGTATTTCATTTCTCTTTCATTCAGCATACAGCCTCCGCAGTGGATAATGAGCTTATACTGTGAAATATCCTCCGGAAATTCCGTTCCGCTTGACCATTGGAATTGAAGGTCAGATTTTCCTGTGTATTTTTTAAGAAGTGCGGGAAGCTTGACTGTTCCGATATCTCCGCATTGACGGTGGTGCGTACAGCCCTCTGAAATGAGTACCTTGTCGCCGTTTTGCAGAGAATCAATAGCCCTTACGCCTTCAACGGCAAGCCTGAGATTACCCTTGTAATTTGCAAAAAGTATAGAAAAAGAGGTAAGTGTTATATTATCAGGCGTATCCCTGCTTACCCTTGCAAAAGCCTGACTGTCGGTTATAACGAGTGCAGGGGGAGAGTTAAGTGAGGAAAGAGTATGCGTAAGCTCCTCAGGCTGTGTGACTACGGCAGTGCAGTGGTGATCGAGAAGATCGCGTATGGTCTGCTGTTGAGGAAGAATAAGTCTGCCCTTCGGAGCAGAGCCGTCTATCGGGACGACAAGTACAACTATATCATTTTGCTTTAGCATATGAGAGACAATAGTTTTTGTATTTTCAACAGGTTTGGCAAGGCGGGCAATAAGTTCTTTCAGGTCATTGATGCCTTCGCCTGTTTTTGCGCTGACGGATATTTCGTTTTTATCGCTTATCTCAGCAGAGGAAATATCGCTTTTGTTATAGACGATTATATAGGGGATATTTTTTGCTTTGAAGCGTTCAATAAGTTCATTGTCCTCATGCGATTTTCCTTTTGAGCTGTCGATTATCAGAACGGCAACATCAGTTTTGTTAAGTGCCTGATAGCTGCGTTTTACTCTCAGTGTGCCAAGTTCTCCCTCGTCATCGATTCCTGGGGTATCTATAATTACCACGGGACCGAGAGGCAGAAGTTCCATAGCCTTTTGAACGGGATCGGTAGTTGTGCCGAGGGTTTCTGAAACGATTGAAAGCTTCTGACCTGTAACGGCATTGACAACGCTGGATTTTCCGGCATTTCTCATTCCGAAAAATGAAATATGTACGCGGTCGGAGGAGGGGACAGAATTAAGGCTCATAGATCAAAACTCCTTTAAATAAAATAAAAACAGAATGACCGCTGATCATGTATAACAAAAATGCTGATCTGATATTTCTTTCGGTCATTCTGCTCACTCCGTTTATTAAACTTTAGAATCTGAAATCTCTTTTTCCTTCAGTGGTTATTTCCTTCAGATAATTGATAGCTCTTTCACGGCGTTTGGGATCGGGAACATTCTGTATCTCACGGGCAATAAGCTCTTCGCCGATCTTTTTGGTTTCGGGGCTTGCGTAGTCTGTAAGGAATTCCTGAAGAGTCATAAGCGCATTCGGGTGACAGCAGTTCTGTATCTGACCAACCTTGCAAAGCGCCATGAATCTGTCACCTGTTCTGCCCTCACGGTAGCAGGCAGTACAGAAGGATGGGATATAGCCCTTTTCCATAAGCCATCTTACGACCTCGTCAAGACTTCTCTGGTCGGAAACATCGAACTGTTCCGTATCATGCGGTCTTTCATCGGCGCTGTATCCGGCATAGCCGCCTACAGAGGTTCTTGAACCGCCGGATATCTGAGAGATACCGAGTCCCATAACCTTTGCGCGACATTCCTCAGTCTCTCTTGTTGAAATTATCATGCCGGTATATGGAACGGCGATCCTGATACAGGCAATTATTTTAGCGAATGTGTCATCGTCAATACCGTTGTCGAAAACAGACGGATCAATATCTGCAGCTCGTTTGATGCGGGGTACGCTTATCGTATGCGGACCTACTCCGTGAACAGCCTCAAGGTGTTCTGCGTGCATAAGAAGACCTGCAAATTCATAGCGGTAAAGCTCAAGTCCGAAAAGAACTCCGAGACCTACATCATCAATGCCGCCCTCCATAGCTCTGTCCATAGCTTCTGTATGGTAATCGTAGTTATGCTTTGGTCCTGCCGGATGGAGCTTCTGATAGCTTTCCTTGTGGTAGGTTTCCTGGAAAAGGATATATGTGCCGATGCCTGCATCCTTGAGCTTTTTGTAATTCTCAACTGTAGTTGCGGCAATATTTACATTAACACGGCGGATAGCTCCGTTTTTATGCTTGATGCTGTAAATAGTCTTAATACATTCAAGAATATATTCGATAGGATTGTTTACAGGATCCTCACCGCTTTCGATAGCGAGACGCTTGTGTCCCATATCCTGAAGAGCGATTACCTCCTGCTTGACCTCTTCCTGAGTGAGTTTTTTTCTGGGTATATCCTTGTTCTGATAATGATAAGGGCAGTAAACGCATTTGTTTACGCAGTAGTTGGAAAGATAAAGCGGAGCGAACATTACGATACGGTTTCCGTAGAATGCCTGCTTGATTTCTTTTGCAAGCGCGAACATTTTTTCGGTAAGCTCCGGAATATCGCAGGCAAGAAGTACGCTTGCCTCACGGTGGGAGAGACCGGCACATTCTACGCCTCTGCCTGTTTTTTTAGGTCTTGCTTTTTCGAGAATTTCCTCGATAAGCTCACGGTTATGCTTGTTAGCATCTGCATATGCGAGTGTTTCGAGTATTTCCTCGTGGTTGATAAAATCTTCAGCCTTAAGTGATTTTGGATTATAAGACATTTCCATTCTTCTTTCTATTTATTTTTTTGCAGTCATCTGATCTGCAATTATTGCGAAGTATTGCAATCGCCTCTGTCTGTTACGACAGAATAGCCTATTGTTTCGATCTTCTGACAGAGGGCATTGAGTCCGTCTGCCGATTCAGCTCCTGTATTGAGCTTATTATCATAGATCATATATTGTTTTCTTGCTTCCTCCGGTGAAAGGTTGGGCATAACAACATTCGCTCCGGCGAGTATACCAAGCTCTCTTCCTTTCGGATGTATAGTGCCGAGGGCTGTTGTTGACGGAAGCAGGACATAGGGTAGAGTAAGACGTATCAGTCCGAGCAGAAATATAGTTAAATCGGCTGATCCTCCGGTCTTATCTGCAAAGGGGGTATCGTGGTGAGGTATGAACGGACCTATTCCAACCATATGAGGACGGAATTCCCTCAAGAAAAGCATTTCATCAGCTACATTTCCGATCGTCTGGAAGGGTGAACCGACCATGAATCCGCAGCCGACCTGATAACCTATATCCTTTAGGTCGTAAAGACATCTCATGCGGTTTTCAAAGCTCATTTCACGCGGATGAAGTCTGCCGTAATGAGCAGGATCGGCAGTTTCGTGGCGCAGGAGATATCTGTCTGCACCAGCGTCAAAAAAATCCTGATAGCTCGTGCGGGTTTTTTCGCCTGCTGAAAGTGTAAGCGCACAATCGGGAAAGCGTTTTTTGACAGATGAAATTATACTGATCATTTTTTTATCGGTATAATATGGATCCTCTCCGCCCTGCAGTACAAAGGTACGAAAGCCAAGCTCATAACCGTTTGTACAGCAAAGAAGAATATCTTCTTCATTAAGACGGTATCTTCCCGCATTTTTATTGCTCCTTCTCAGACCGCAGTAAAGACAGTCATTTTTACAATAGCTTGTAAATTCTATCAGTCCCCTGATAAAGACCTTTTTTCCGTAAAACTCCTCACGCTTTTTTCTTGCCGATTCAAAAAGATATGAGGAAATCTCAGGGCTTCTGTTTGCGATAAGAAAAATATAATCCTCACGAGAAAGCGGAAGTCCGTTATACAGACGGTCGATCAGTTCTTTTGAGTATGTCATTTTGAAGAGCATACCACCTTTGAGCTGATACCGTCGAGCATACC
>CACXDV010000227.1 GCA_902766585.1 uncultured Ruminococcus sp. | reverse complement strand
GGTGAGATCAACTTCTATGTCAATGCTTTCTCCGGCGGGAAGGATAAGCTCCTTTATTTCCTTGTCATCCTGTTTAAAAACGGCGTTTGTATACTCTGTAAGAGAAACTGGGGTAAGGGTATTGTAGTATTCATCATCCAAAGCTATTAGCTTATCGGTCTGTGTGACATTGTTAAGCGAAAGGGTGATATCCTTGTCCGAGATGCTGTGGACAGTAAGCCTGAAGGTATAGCTGCCGACAGGATCATCTCCGAGAGTTACAGCGGGACTTATGCCGTCGGCAGTGATATATGCAGGCGCAGAGACCGCGTTTTTCAGGTTTATTTTTCCCGCGCCCTGAAGTCTTGGGGTATAGTAAAGCTTCCGGTTATATTTCAGCCTGTCCGCATTATTCATCATAAGCGCATTTGCGGTGAGGTGTTTTTCCGTTTCATCAATGGAAAGCTCATTGTCAATATATTCATACAGGATAGCCGTCGCAGCGGATATTCCGGCGGCAGATGCGGAGGTACCGGTGATCTGTGAGTATGTATCATTATCCGCGCAGTAAAGCTCAGTGCCGGGTGACAGAATATCGGGCTTGAGTCTCAGGTCTGAACTGACTCCGTAGGAGGTGAAGGGGGCAGGGGCATTTGCCTTTGCCGAGCTGTACGGATCTGTTTTGTCAGAAGAGCGCAGCTTCCCTTGAGTATGAGATGAAAACCATGATAATGAGGAACTGCTTACAGCAGCGGCGGGAATATCTCTTTTTTCGGCGGTAAAGCTGATATAAAGAGGCTCATCGCTGATTATAAGAATACCTGCGGCGCGGAGCTTTTCGGCAGCCTTTATTTTTTCGTCAATAGTGATCGTACCGCGTTTTACTACAGCGATCTTATCCTTGATGTCAAAAAGCTTAAGCTCATCCTCGCTGCCGTAGGAGTCAGTGTAGCAGTATTCCGTCAATTCCGTTACATAGGCAAAAAGGGGAGAGGTCTCATTATGCGCGGTGCTGATCTCTGCAAATTCAAATACTTTATCCGTGTCAGTAATAATACTGTTTCCGTAATGTGCGGTACTGTTTGATGCTCCGACAGCGGTGACGGAGGAAAGTGAGGACGGATAGGAGATAGTGCCGTAATCCGTATATGATGCTCTGATGCCGTAGTCTTCATTAATATCAACATTTTCCGCATAGTTTCCGGCAGCGGCTATCACATGACAGCCGGTTTCCGACAGTAAATCAATTGCCCTGTCAAAAAGCTCTGCCGTTACGCAAAGACGCGGAACACCGAGGCTGATATTTACGATATCCGGCGAAAGCTTTGCCGTGTCGTCAATAGCGGCAAGCAGTACGGCGTCATTGACCTGTTCCTCATCATCACCGCATACCTTCATAAGTGCAAGCTGTGAATCATAGGCACCGCTTTTGAAGGTAGAACCGTTATTTCCCGCAGCGACTGATGCTACCTTTGTTCCGTGTGATGAAAGGGAGGAAAATGTATCGTTGTCATGGCAGGCATAATCATAAGCGAATACGACCTTGCTGTTTACATAGACAGCTTCATTTTCTGATATATTAAAAGAACCGGCTGAGGTCAGGGCTGATATATCCTCCTGAGAATATTTCGGTTCCTCTGTATTTGCCGAGAAAGCTTCATGTGATGTAAAAAAGCTGTCATCAATTACTGCAATAAGCTTTCCTTTGCCTGAATAGCCCTGTTTGTAAACGCTTTCAGCTCCCGTATCTTTAAACTGTAATGCAAGTGAAGGGAAAATCTCATCCTCAGCGGTTTCGGGTTCATTTTTTTCTTCCGGACCGCTTTCTTCTGCTTCGGGCAGGCTTATTTCAGAAGGCTCATCCTCCTCAGCTTCTGAAATTACAAGCTTTCCTACAGATGCAAGTGTGACAGACTTTACTCCGGTGATACCCTTTAGTCTTTGAAGTGTACTGTAGGGAGCAGTTACGCTGAAACCGCATATTACGGCATTGTAGGTATAGCTGTTATTCAGGTCGGCATCAGGGAGCATTTTCCGTATTCCAGCCTTGATGACAGCCTGATTTTTTCTGATAGGATCAATATACTGTTTTGCCTCCTTTGAACGAAGGAGTTGAGAAACGGTTTTATATTTTCCCTTAGAAGCCTTAACAACATCACAAAGCGGTTTGCCATCAGTTTCCACTATAAAGGTAACTGTTTCATCGCTTTTGAGAACATTTACTTCGGGAGCCGGAACAGGCTTTTTATTTGTATCAGTAATGATTGCAGGAGCTTTGTCCACACTTCCGGAATCGTTATCGTCTTTGGTGCTTCCCGGATTCAGAAGAGGCAGGACAAAAACTGAGATTGTAAGCAGAACAGCCACTGCAGTGCTGTAAAATCCTTTTTTCATTATTGTCACCCTTTATATGCATACGAATGAAAATAAACAAAGTAATTTATTAGGGTCAATGCCCTATCATATTATTATCTCATATTATCCGCTTTTTTTCAAGCAAAAAATATTGTGGTGAAGTTGCTGTATTTATGTAACAAGTTTAACAAAATATATTGACTAATAATCAAAAAAATGGTATTCTTAAAGTGTATAGCTGTATCCTATAATTCAGTATTATAAATTCCATAACCT
>CACXDV010000226.1 GCA_902766585.1 uncultured Ruminococcus sp. | reverse complement strand
GGTGTAAAGCCGAATCAGATCGCGGAACTGCTTGAAAGCATACTCAAAACACGCGATACAATAGTTGAGATCATTTCTGAACGTACCGGACTTTCTCGTGAAGAGGTACTTAAGATCACAGCCAGGGACAGCTACTTCAAAGCTGAAGAGGCTCTGAAGATCGGCGCAGCTACAGCAATAATAACAGAGCTTTAATTCAGCTTTGTTTAAATATAATATAAATAAAAAGGAGAGACCAATATGAGAAATACAGACAGAATATTTGCGAAGAACGAAAGCGTTTCAAATGACTCTTTCATCACAAAGCTTAATAACAATGACCTCATCATAGGTCCGTCCGGCGCAGGAAAGACCACGGGTTATGTGATCCCTAATCTGCTCAATACATACGGCAGTATGTTGGTTGCCGATACAAAGGGTAATCTGTACAAGAGATACAGCGGTTATCTCAAAGAAAAGGGCTATAAGATCAGGCTTATCGATCTGTCTGATCTCAAATATTCCTGCTCATATAATCCCCTTGACTATATAGAATACAATGCCCCTGATGATTATAGTGAACAGGATGTAATAAGCCTTGCTTCTATAATCTGCCCGGTAACGCCGGGTACAAAAGATCCGTTCTGGGAGCAGTCTGCTCAGTCAGTAATAACCTCACTGATCGCGTATGTGCTTGAGGCTCTCCCAAGAGAAGAGCATAATATGGTAAATGTCGTTAAGCTTTACCGTCATCTTTCCACAGACGTAGGAAAAAATCTTTTCCGCGCTCTGGAGATGGAAAACCCGTACAGCTTTGCAGTAAAGCTCTATAAATACTATGAAGCGACAATGGATGTTGAAAGAACATGGGCTTGTATAACACAGTTCGTTGCAAATGCCTTTTGGCTCTTTGATTTCAGGGAGTCACAGAGAGTATTCGGAAAAAAATCAGATTTCGATTTCCGTGAGCTTGGAGAAAGCAACTGTGTTTTCTTCCTCAATCTCAGCGATACGGACAGAAGCATGGATGTTATTGTAAATGTATTCTATACTCAGGCGTTCCAGACGCTGATAAGGAATGCAGACAGCAATCCCGACAGCAGACTGAAAGTACCTGTGAGAATAGTGCTTGATGATTTCGCTACCAATACATATATCCCTAATTTCGACAAGATAATTTCTGTCATCAGATCAAGGGATATTTCGGTAAGCGTTATTCTTCAGAGCATAACTCAGCTCAGGTCTATCTATGGTGAAAGTCAGTCCGTAACGATCACAAACAACTGTGATCATATCCTTTACCTTGGCGGTCAGGATGTTGACACTGCCAACTTCCTCTCCTACAGGACAAACAAAACTCCCGAGGCTATTCTTGCACAGCCGATAGATAAGGCTTTCCTCATTACCAGAGGACAGAAGGCAAAGGAAGTGACAAAGATATCTCCTTCCGACTATAATTTCGATAAGTTGAATGACTCAGCATCAATTGCTTAAATCTGCCTTGGATATTGCTCCTCCTGCAGTTCTTTGACTGTGGGAGAGGGCAGATAATTTATTGAAAGGAAGCGTAATCTATGGAAAATATATCTGCACAAACAAGGAGCTTGGATGAAAGGATCAAAAGGGCATCAGAATTTACGATCCAGGATAAATACCTCATACGCTATTTCCTCAGTTATTTTGGTAATCTTAAAGCACAGGATCTCGGAAAAGGATATTCTAAAGAGGTTAATGAAAAAAGGTTTGATACGATCTTTTCTGTTTTAAATATAACCGAAGATGAAGAAAAGGAGAGTATTACAGTATATAAGCTGATGAATAAGCTTGACCGTGAATTAGCCGGAATGAATGATCCGAAGACTGCCGCTGATCTGATTTCAATTATTACTGCCTTCTTCATTGGCTATCCGTATAATGATCATAAAGTGGATTCCTCTTTAGTGAAAGGAAGAGAAATGGAGATCATTTCCGGATATGTACGCCTTTCAGCGAAGAATGCCTTGACTGAATATAAAAGAATAGGCGGGAAATATGCCGAAATAATGCTTACTTACTTTTTAAGCAGGGATAGCGGTATAAAGATACATCGTAACGACGATATAGGCACTATGCTGTATAGAGCATATAGTTTGGCTATGGATGAGTTTGAAAGCTTAACACGCCGGGATATAAACGATGATAATAATGCTCTCTTCTATGAAAAAAGCAGAGATGCAAGAAGGGCTTATCTGATAGTCAAAAATCTTATGATCGATCCGATCAGAGAATTTCATAATAATGATAATACTGATGATATCTTTATCAAAAAGCTTGGCTGAATATAAGGAACAGGTACAGTCCGGTCTGTACCTGTATTTTTTTGCCAAAAAACAGCAATAATGCAGCTTATATAAAAAAATTCAAAATTGTTTTCGGTTTTATCCGTATTTGAGTTTATTAATATTTAAGTTTCTGTTTTTTAACAAATTGTTTACTTTTGAAGCCGGTTTTGCGCTTGAAAAAGCTTTATATTTATATTATAATATATACAAGATAAAGTGTAGCGAATCCTACATAACTACAATATATAGAATATCCGTTTATGGAGTGGACGGTGACTTCTTTCTTTTACTCGGGAGCGTATCAAAGGGGGATATGCTCTCAATGTTTTTATAAACAAAAATTTCCCGTATCCGAGCAGCAGCTCGGGTACGGGATTTTTTTACAGTATATTTTTTGAAATTTTAAGGGGACGGGTAAGCATTCTTTTCAGAAAGTATACAACTCCGACGGCTATCATTACAGCGGAGCCGACAGCAATCTCAAGGAGTATCGCTTTAAGATATGAGATATCGGTTAGACTGATATTTGTCATTTCCATAGCCTCGGTTACGGCAATTCCTCCGCCCTCATGCTCAATAAGTATTGACATTCCGGCAACAAGAGCCATATATTCGGCAGCGAGGAAAAACAGAAAGGATATTGCTCCGCATACTACTGCACTCAGCTTTGTTGCACGTTCTCCCGTGACTACAAAGCCTCCGAAGCAGCAGGCAGCGATAAGGCCGGCGGGTATGCCCCAGAAGGAAAATATCTGATATATAAGAACATAGACTGAGGCTCCCAAAGCAGCTCCGAAAACAGCGCCAAGTATTCCGGCGGGCATATTCTGCGTCTTTTTGTCAAACATATCCCTGCGGTGCTCATATTGCCTTCTTTTGCGGACAATGCAGCGTTCGCATATAGGCATAAGCTCCTGTCCGACTACATAAAGACCGGTTTTTCTGTTTCTTGAGCATACAATGCAGACAGGAGTTATCAGATCGCTTTTACAAAGTCTCATCATAAATGAGGCAGCTTTTTTCAGTCTTTCGCGGTCGATTTCGGAATCAACTGACATTTTGATGCTTATGTTTATCATATGCTTTTTATAGAATGCTCTGGAAACGAAATCCTTATTTTCGGACGCAAATTCCTTGATTTTTGCGTCGAGAGAATCCTGATCCTCTGTCATAGCGGAAAGCCTTATTGCATAACGGTTTTCTGATGTTCTGAATTCGATTATCGTATGAAAGCCCTCAAAGGAATTGAAGGCTGATTGGGATTTTTTATTATAACGATAACCCACGGTTATCAGAAATTCCTGAAATTCACTTTCTGTCAAGATATCACCTCCATTTTGGGACGCATTGAAATAATTATCACATCAGCCTGATTGCCCTGTTTTTAAGCTGACCGTCTTTTCTTACCTGCCATATACTCAGAATAGCAGCAAGAATAAATGTTACGATACCGATAATATTATCGAAAAGGATAGCGTTTCTGATTTCCGCATCCTCTATAATGAATTCAGGCAGAAGCTTGAGTGCCTCAGTAAAGCTTATATCATATCCCCATGAAATTATCGCATTATACAGATCAATACCGACAGCTATATACATTCCTGAGATAAGAAACAGAAATGATACTATCACAGAAATAACGATACCGGCAGCAGTTACCTTTTTTCCAAGCCATTTGAAACCGAATATGCCGCCGAAGCCGGCAAAGAATCCGGCAATAAATGATATTTTGCCGAGCAGGGAGAATATAAGCCAGATAACAGCGCCTGCAAGTCCTCCCAGCATAGCTCCGATAAAGCCCATCGGGTAATTTGTTATCATCATTTCATCCTGCATTATGTTTACAGCATTTTTTTTCTGAAAGCTGCCGAAGCAATCAGTGCAAAGTGCGGAAACACTGCTGCCGATAGAATAGATATCGGGATATGACGGGTTTCCGCATACCGAACAGCAGGGAATACAGGCATATTGATTTGCATAATACATTACAGTATTGACAGCGTCGCTTACACCTTGGGCTATATTTGCAGTAAAGCCTAAATTATAGCATATTATTATCTGCTTGCCGTCAAATAATGCAGTTTTCAATAATTTTGGCCTTTCGGACATGAATTTTTGCAGTTCGCTGTTTATCATTTGTGCCGACTGCTCATCCTGGGGCTTGCAGGAAGCAGTGACAGAATAATCCTTTGCTGACGGGTTTATTCTTACCACAAAGCATATTCCGTTTATTTTATTATAGCCTGCAGCTGTAAGAGTGTCATATCTGAATCCGATACTCTCAAGCTGCTGTTTATAATCAGCCATATGGTCCCTCCGTTGTATTTATGAATCACTCAGTTGATTTGCAGCTATCTCTGCAAGAAGATATCCTCCGATTATCAAAGCGACAATTATTATTAAATTTCGGTCTAATATGTTTTCTAACGCAAAATTTCCTTTTATTAAGAATATAATAATAAGATATCCCGAGAAACAAAATATCATCATTGTTATTAAAGCTATTACCGTACCGACTGCTATTCTTATATAATTACCGTTATATATTTTCAGTTTGATCATTCTTGACATAAAATAATATCCGGCGCCGGCAGAAGGTATCCATGGCATAAGTCCGATTGCGGGAATTGTTATTATAGCTAAAGAAATGAGTATCATATATCCTATGGCTCCGATGATGCCGGACTGAAATGCGACCTTTACAGCCAGCTCCATCGGAAGGCGTTCGATGTATTGTCCGCCGCATTTCTGAGCAATTTTCATGCGTTCCTCGATCATTTTTTCATGCTTTTTTGTAAGCTGTTCGCTTCCGAGGCAGACATCGCAAAGGATCCTTACCTCACCATCCTCAGTGTTTATGGTTACAGGAGATACTCCGCCGCATTTCATGCAGCATGGAAGCAGATCAAAATGCTTTCTTAGGTCTTCAACCACTTCCGTACATTTTCTCAGATGCTCTGTATCAAGCTCATCGGAACGGTTTTTAAAGCATATTTCAAGTTTTCGCCCGCCGTAGCCTATTTTGCTGTATCCGATACCTTTGAATTTTTCTTTGAGGTAGGAGTCTATTTCATATTCATTATCAATAACAGGAGAGGCACAGTATGAATAGAAGAATAATTCATTTTCCTTTTCCTCTGCTATAACCGAAATATCCTCTATTTTTTTGGAATAGCAATCCAATTTTATTTTTTTATAATCAAGCTCTTCCATGATATAGCTTTTAAGCATTTATTTCACCCCAATCAATAACGGGTATGCCGCCAAAGCGACATACCCGTAATGTATCAGCGGACAGATGATTATTTGGATTTAACCTTCCAAAGCTCGTTAGCATACTCAAGGATAGTACGGTCAGATGAGAACTTACCGCAGTTAGCAGTATTCTTGAGGCACTTATAGCCGAATGCTCTCTTATCCTTGTAGTCATTGTTTACTCTGATCTTGGTCTCGATATAATCAGGAAGATCTCTGAGTATGAAGTAATGGTCAGCCGGATGCCATGAAGCGCCCTTAAGGAGTGAATCATGGAGCTCTGCGAATGAGCCTTCGCCCTTCTTGCCGCCGTCGGAGAATCTGCCGTCGATGAGGGTATCAATTACTCTCTTCATCTCAGGATTCTCGTCATAAAGCTTCTTGGGATCATAGTTATTCTTAAGCTCGTTGATCTCTTCAACTCTTGCGCCGAAGATATACTCGTTCTCCTCGCCTGCACATTCAGCGATCTCGATATTAGCGCCGTCATATGTACCGATAGTAACTGCGCCGTTAGCCATGAACTTCATGTTGGATGTACCTGAAGCCTCTGTGCCGGCGGTTGAGATCTGCTCATGGATATCAGCAGCAGGAATGATCTTCTCTGCATAGGATACGTTATAGTTGGATACGAATACGACCTTCATCTTCTGATTTACATCAGGATCGTTATTT
>CACXDV010000225.1 GCA_902766585.1 uncultured Ruminococcus sp. | reverse complement strand
GTGACATAAATTCTTGACACATAATAATTTATAGAGTATAATACGTTTGGACAGTTCGTTTGCGCCATCCTGTCGGTAAACAAAACCAGGGCAGCCTGAGAAGGTCATTATCTGATAGGATAGGTGCGTCTGTCGATTGACAGGCGTATTTTTTTTGGAGTGATGATATGTATAAGCTGAAAACCTCGGCAGCCTTTGACAGTGCTCATTTTTTACACGGATATAACGGAAAATGCTCAAATATTCACGGTCACCGTTGGGTAGTTGAGGTTGTTGTTTCTTCTGAAAAGCTGATATCCGAAGGTGAAAAAAGGGGAATGATAATTGATTTCGGAGATCTTAAAAAAGCCTTGAGAGCCATTACAGACAGCTTTGACCACGCTTTGATATATGAGAAGGGTTCGCTCAGGGAAAATACAGTTGAAGCCTTGAAAGACGAAGGTTTCAGGCTTATCGAGACTGAATTAAGACCTACAGCCGAAAACTTTGCAAAAATGTTTTATGATATGCTCACTGAAAGTCTGATGAAGCCTTTGAGTGTAACTGTATATGAAACGCCTGATAATTGTGCTGTATATGAGGAGGACTGAAATTGATCCCTGTTGTAGAAAAATTTATAAGTATAAACGGTGAGGGCACACGTTCCGGTGAGCTTGCAGCCTTTATCAGACTGAGGGGATGTAATCTGTCATGCAGCTACTGTGATACGGCATGGGCTAATGACAATAATGCTCCCTGTAAATTCTATTCGGCACAGGAGCTTGCAGATTGGGCTGAAAGCAGCGGAGTGCTGAATGTAACAATAACAGGCGGTGAGCCTTTGCTTTGCGGTGAGATAGGTGAGCTTTGCATGGCGCTCGCTCAAAAGGGCTTGAGAGCAGAGATAGAGACAAACGGAAGCCTGCCTGTTTCAGGACTTGCGAATGAAGAATACAGACCGTGTTTTACATTGGATTATAAGCTTCCGTCTTCGGGAATGTACGAGTCATTCTGTGCAGATAATATTGATTTTCTTCAAAAGAATGATACTATAAAATTTGTATGCGGAACAGAGGAAGATCTTGATACAGCAGCAGAGGTAATCGAAAGGTATTCTCTTTGTGATAAATGCTATGTATATTTCAGCCCTGTTTTCGGACAGATAAAGGCTGAGAGGATAGTTGAGTTTATGAAGGAAAAGGGACTTAATCGTGTAAGGTTACAGCTTCAGATACATAAATATATCTGGGATCCTGATAAGAGAGGTGTGTGAAAATGGATAAGCAGGCTATAGAATTTCATATCAGAGGACTACTCGAAGCAATTGGAGAGGATCCTGACAGGGAAGGACTTATAGAAACTCCCGAACGTGTTGCAAGAATGTTTGAAGAAGTATTTGAGGGAACAAAATACACCAACAGCGAGATAGCGCAGATGTTCGGAAAGACATTTACCGATCCTGCCGGAGATGACGAAGAACATACGGTTGTAATGAAGGATATCACAGTATTCAGCTATTGTGAGCATCATATGGCGCTTATGTATGATATGAGCGTAAATGTGGCATATATTCCTCATGGGAAGGTTTTAGGACTGAGCAAGATCGCAAGGATATGTGATATGGCAGCAAAAAGGCTGCAGCTTCAGGAACGTCTCGGAATGGATATTGCCGAAATAATTTCTCTTGCAGCAGATACGCCTGATGTTGCTGTAATGATAAGGGGTTCTCATAGCTGTATGACGGCAAGGGGAATAAAGAACAATACAGCTCAGACTGTTACCTCTGTATTTAAAGGAAAATTTAAAGAAGACGCATCATTGAAAGAGCTTGTAAGCTTTTGAATTTAAAGGGACGTGAGAACATGAAGGCATTGGTTTTATTCAGCGGAGGGATAGACAGTACTACCTGTCTTGCTATTGCTGCAGATAAATATGGAAAAGATGAGGTAATGACTCTCTCAATGAGTTACGGTCAGAAGCATAGCCGTGAGCTTGAAGCAGCAGAAGCCGTAATAAAGTATTACGGAGTTAATCATAAGAAGCTTGATCTTAGCAGAATATTTGAAGGCTCGGATTGTTCACTGCTTAAATGCTCGGATGAGGAAATTCCCTTGGAGAGCTATGCGGATCAGCTTAAAAATACAGATGGTGCGCCTGTTTCTACATATGTTCCTTTCCGAAACGGATTGTTTATTGCTGCTGCTGCAAGTGTTGCCTTATCCAATGACTGCAGTGAAATATGGTATGGCGCACATAGTGATGATGCAGCGGGAAATGCATATCCGGACTGCAGCGAGGAATTTAACGAACATATGCGTCAGGCAGTATTTATCGGAAGCGGTGGAAAGCTCAGTGTTGTTGCTCCGTTTATAGGTATAAACAAGGCGTCGGTAGTTGCTGCAGGCTTAAAGCTGAATGTTCCGTATGAGCTTACATGGAGCTGTTATTCCGGAGGAGACCGACCATGCGGATTATGCGGTACCTGCCGGGACAGAGCTGCAGCGTTCAGGGCAAACGGAATAGAGGATCCCGCATTGAAAGGAGAATGAAAATGGAAGGAAGAAATGAATCCGAAAGAGGAAGCATAACTCTTCTGGGAAATGCCGGAACAAAATATTCCTCAGATTACGATCCGACAGTACTTGAGAGCTTCCCGAACAAGCATCCGGAAAATGATTATTTTGTAAAATTCAATTGTCCTGAATTTACAAGTCTGTGTCCTATCACAGGACAGCCTGATTTTGCGACAATATACATTTCCTATATACCTGATGTACGAATGGTTGAAAGCAAATCTTTGAAGCTTTATCTTTTCAGCTTCCGCAATCATGGAGATTTCCATGAGGACTGTGTAAATATAATCATGAAGGATCTTATAAAGCTTATGGATCCAAAATACATAGAGGTCTGGGGAAAATTTCTTCCTCGCGGAGGTCTTTCGATTGATCCATACTGCAACTACGGCAGACCGGGTACAAAATGGGAGAAGCTTGCATGGGACAGACTTGCTAACCATGATCTTTATCCCGAAACAGTAAATAACAGATAAATAAAATGCCGCAGCATAAAAATAAAGCTGCGGCATTATGAATATATTGATTCATCACGGGAATAATAAATAAAAAGCTTGGGAGATCTGAGTATGAATAATATTATTATCCTCGGAGATGTTTTTGACAGGATACTTACACAGGTAATAGTTAATACCTGTGAACAATGCGGCGGAGTCAGAGTATTTGACGGAAAAAGACTTTATTCTTCGTTTGATTCGCCGAAATATCAGGTATTCTGCACAGATGAGCTGAGAAGTATAGAACAGAGGAATACAGTGGTAGTTTTGGGCAGTTCAAGGTCAAAGCCGAGATTTATCAAATGGATGGATGATACTGTCTGTATTCTTGACAGCAGTGATAAGTTATCTCTGACATCGGCGGAAGGTTGTAAAAATGTCATTGGCTGCTCAATGTCCGAGCATGATACATTAGGGATTTGCGGGTACAGTGATGAGCTGAGTCCTATGATAAGCTTAAAGAGAACTATAAAATTGGGAGACAGACTGATAGAACCATGTGATTTTATTGTTCATACCACTAAAATTCTTCCGGTTTTTCCTGTTCTTGCAGCAAGTGCGATCCTTTTAGTTGACAAATAGTAATTAAAGGGGTAAAATGGATTTGAAAGGAACAGTGATGATATGGAGCAGGAGCGTAAACTTGGTGAACCCATAATTGAATTCAAGGATGTTACAAAGGTATATACTCTTTATAAAAACAGCCGTGAGCAGTTTGCGGCATTGTTTATCAAGTCCCGAAAATTCAAGCGTCATAAAGCACTTGACGGAGTTAGCTTTACTATTCGCCGAGGCGAATCCGTTGCAATAATAGGAAAAAACGGTGCCGGCAAATCCACAGTTCTTAAAATGATAACCGGAGTTGCATTTCCGACAACGGGTTCTGTTAAGGTAAAGGGAAGAGTTGCGGCGCTGCTTGAATTGACTGCCGGCTTTGTTCCGGATATGACAGGCAGAGAGAATATCAGCTTTAAGTGCTATGTACTTGGTCTCGGAGAAAATGAAATAAAAGAGATAGAGCAGAAAGTAATTGACTTTGCAGACCTCGGAGAGTATATTGACCAGCCTGTCCGTACATATTCATCAGGTATGAAAATGAGACTGGGCTTTGCAATTAATATCAATATGAACCCTGATATTCTTGTAATAGATGAGGCGCTCAGTGTCGGTGACTCTGCATTCAAAAAGAAGTGTAAGTCAAAGATACATGAGCTTATAAGTCAGAATATTACTGTTCTCTATGTAAGCCATGGCCGTGATATCAGGGAAATATGCAAGCGCTGTATTTTCCTGCAGAAGGGCAAGGTCATCTTTGACGGCCCGATGGACGAAACGATGAGTAAATATCCTGAATTCGGAAGATAAATGTCAGGTGATTAATAATTCAGTTTTTAGATTAAATATAGCGGCGATCTTTATAATAAGGATCGTCGTTTTGCTTTTTTATGAAAAAAATATTTTTTACCTGTTGACAAAACAGTAAAAACAATTTATAATCAATCTAATAGCTATGAAGAGAAGAAGTAAGATGAAGTGCTGTCCTCAGAGAGAATATGGTCGGTGCAAATATTCGTCAGTTTCATCCGAAATACATCCCGGAGCTGAGAGGCGAACGTGTATGCAAGTAGTCTTATCCGTGCTGCTTACGTTATAAAGCAAGGGTATCATTAAACGTACTCGTTAAGGCTGTTATTGTGAGATAACAGTAAATTGAGGTGGTACAGCGGTTATTATCGCCCTCTGTAAGACAGGGGGCGTATTTTTTGTCCCCATAAAACAAATATGAAAGGACGAAAGAAAATGGGAGTTTATGAAGAACTTCAAAGAAGAGGTCTGATCGCACAGACTACAGATGAGGAGAAGATAAGGGAACTTGTTAATTCAGGCAAGGCTGTATTTTATATCGGTTTTGATCCCACAGCAGACAGCCTTCATGTAGGTCATTTTATGGCTCTTTGCCTTATGAAAAGACTGCAGATGGCTGGAAACAAGCCGATTGCGCTCATTGGCGGAGGAACCGGTCTGATCGGAGATCCTACAGGTAAGACTGATATGCGTAAAATGCTTACCAAGGAGGATATTGACCATAATTGCGAATGTTTCAAAAAGCAGATGAGTCGTTTTATTGATTTTTCAGATGATAAGGCTCTTATGGTAAATAATGCGGACTGGCTGCTTGATCTTAATTATGTCGAACTTCTCAGGGAGGTCGGAGCCTGCTTTAGTGTCAACCGTATGCTCACAGCAGAATGTTATAAGCTGCGTATGGAAAAAGGACTGAGCTTCCTTGAATTCAACTATATGATAATGCAGAGCTACGATTTTTATTCATTATTCAAGCGTTACGGCTGTAACCTTCAGTTCGGCGGAGACGATCAGTGGAGCAATATGCTTGGAGGAACAGAGCTTATCAGGAGAAAGCTCGGCAAGGATTCTCATGCGATGACTATAACCCTTCTTCTTAATTCAGAAGGAAAGAAGATGGGTAAAACCGAAAAAGGTGCAGTATGGCTCGATCCCGAAAAAACAAGCCCCTACGATTTCTTCCAGTATTGGAGAAATGTTGATGACAGAGATGTTATCAAGTGTCTTAAGATGCTGACATTTGTACCGATCGAGGAGATCGAGGCTATGGAAAACTGGGAAGGCAGTGAGCTTAATAAGGCGAAGGAAATACTTGCTTTTGAACTTACAAAGCTTGTTCATGGAGAAGAAGAAGCAACTAAAGCGCTTGAGGCTGCAAGGGCAATTTTCAGCTCAAAATCAGATTCTGATAATATGCCGTCAAGTGATATTACTTCGTCTGATATGCCGGAAGGAAAGATAGGACTCATTGATCTGATCTTCATGGCAGGTCTTGCGCCTTCAAAGGCAGAAGCAAGAAGACTTATTCAGCAGAATGGTATTGCTGTAAATGATGTAAAGGTAAATGATGTAAAAGCTGAGATCAGCAGAGAAAGCTTTGCTGAGAATGGTTTTATTGTGATCAAAAAGGGTAAAAAGGTATTTCATAAGGTCATTCTTAAAGACTGATCAAACTATCTTTTTGAGTAAAATGAAAGGAAGCTTGCCATGAACGATAATTCCAAGGGTAAAAAAATCACAAGACACGAAGAGCGTGAACAGGCGTTTATTCTTTTGTTTGAACAGATATTCCAGAAAAACAGTATTGATATCATTGCAGAGGACGCAAAGGATGCAAGGGATCTTATTGCAGGAAAATATGCCCTTAAGCTTGCACATGGTGTAGAAGAAAAAATGGAAGAGCTTGATGAGATAATCGAAAAGAATCTTAAGGGCTGGAAAAAGGATCGTATCTCAAAGGTTGCATTGACTGTGCTTCGCATGGCGATATATGAAATGCTTTATGTAAAAACTGTTCCTGTAAGCGTTGCAATTAATGAGGCAGTAGAGCTTTCAAAAGAATATGCTACTAAGGGTGATTCTTCATTTGTCAACGGTGTACTCGGTTCTGTAGCTAAAAGTCTGCCTGACGGAGAATGAGCCATGGCATATTATTTGGGAATAGATACAAGTAATTATACGACAGCTGCATCAATATATGACAGCGATACAAATGAAATGCTTATGAAGAAAAAGCTTCTTCCCGTAAAACAGGGGGAGTGCGGTCTTCGGCAGAGTGATGCTGTTTTTCATCATGTACAGCAGCTTCCGCAGATAATAGATGAACTGTTTGAAGGCTTTAGTGGTACATTGTCTGCTATTGGCGTATCTTCAAAGCCGAGAGATGCAGAAGGCTCATATATGCCGTGCTTTACTGTCGGGTACGGTACGGCTAAAGCCTTGTCATCTGCGCTGAATGTGCCGTTATATACATTTTCTCATCAGAATGGTCATATAGCTGCTGCCGTATATTCAGCCGGATGCACTGAGCTTTTAGGGCAGAGATTTCTTGCCTTTCACGTTTCCGGAGGAACAACTGAGGCTGTTATTGTGGAGCCTGATAAGGAAAATGTTTTTAAAAACGAGCTTGCTGCAAAAACTCTTGATCTTAATGCCGGACAGCTTATTGACAGGGTAGGAGTTATGCTTGGACTGTCATTTCCATGCGGATGCGAAATTGAAAAGCTTGCACTCGAAAATAAGGAACAAATCAAGGCAAAGGCAACTTTAAAAGAGTGTGATTGCTGTCTTTCGGGAATTGAGAATATTTGCAGACGGGCATTTGATGAGGGCAGAACAAAACAATACATATCTGCGCTTTGTCTGTCATATGTTGAAAAAACGATCTCATCAATGTGCAGTTCACTTCTGAAAAAATACGGAGATCTGCCTGTAGTATTTGCAGGCGGTGTTATGTCCGACAGTATAATTAAAGAAGAATTAAAGAAAAAATTTGATCCGTTTTTTGCTGATCCTGTTTTTTCGGCTGATAATGCATCAGGAACAGCATTTCTTTGCTATTTGAAAAATATAAATATATCGTAAAGGAGAGATTATTATGGGTAGGTTATTTGGTACTGATGGTGCAAGAGGAATTGCAAATACCGATCTCACGGCTGAGCTTGCTATTAATATTGGCAGAGCTGCCGCAATGGTTCTTACGGATAATTCCGAAAAAGAGCACCCTGTTATTCTGATCGGTAAGGATACACGTCTTTCATCTGATATGCTTGAAGGCGCGCTTTCAGCAGGTCTTTGTTCAATAGGAGCAAATGTAATTATTCTTGGTGTTGTGCCTACACCTGCGGTTGCTTATCTGGTAAAGAAGTATAATGCCGATGCCGGTATTATGATCTCAGCTTCACATAATCCCTTTGAGTATAATGGAATAAAAATTTTCTCTGGTGAAGGATATAAGCTTCCCGATGCACTTGAAGAGGAAATTGAGTCAATTATTATTGATCATTCAAGACCTTATCCTCAGCCGACAGGTGATGGAATGGGAAGTGTAAAATATGCTGATAAAGCCATAGATGATTATATTGAGCATATTATCGGTACTGTTCCGGACAGACTTGATGGAATGAAGATAGCAATAGATTGCTCAAACGGCTCTTCTTCGGTTACTGCTGAAAGACTTTTCACAGAACTTGGTGCCGAATGTCATATGCTTTCAGATAAGCCTGACGGAAAGAATATAAATGCAAACTGCGGATCAACTCATATGGAAAACCTTATGAAATATGTAGCTGATAATAAGCTTGATCTTGGTGTTGCATTTGACGGTGATGCGGACAGATGTCTTGCAGTCGATGAAAACGGCAATATGGTCGATGGCGATTTCATTATGGCTATTTGTGCTATGGATCTTGCTTCAAGAAATATGCTCAAGAAAAACACTGCTGTAGGAACGGTAATGTCAAATATGGGCTTCGGTCGTTTTTGTGCTGATAACGGACTCAATTTTGTTGCTGCAAGTGTAGGTGACAGATATGTTCTTGAGGCTATGCTTCGTGAGGGATATAATTTCGGCGGTGAGCAGTCCGGACATGTTATTTTCCTTGACTACTCTACAACAGGCGACGGTCAGCTTACAGCGGCTCAGCTTCTCAGCCTTATAAATCTCAGAAAAACAAAGCTCTCAAGCCTTACTTCCATAATGACACATTATCCTCAGGTTCTTGTCAATGTCAGAGTTACTCCGCAGGGAAAGATAAACTATTCTAATGATAATGAAATAAAAGAAAAAATTGAAGCTGTCAGAAAAGAGCTTGGTGATGATGGAAGGATTCTTGTCAGAATGTCAGGCACAGAGCCTCTTGTTCGTGTAATGCTTGAAGGACTTGATTTAGACAAGATAAACAGGCTTGCAAATGAAACAGCCGATTTAATTAAAACAAGACTTAGCTGAATTGTGAATAATAGCTAAAGTATTCCTGAAAATTATATTAAAATTCTCGGTTTTTTTAGCTCAATTTTTTGATTTTTATATGATATAATAATTATAACCTTAATTTGGAGCTGTTTATTATGGCAAATGTGGATATTTCAATTATTATACCATCAAAGAATAATAAGGCTAAAATTGCCACTATTATAAAAAAGCTGGCTTCCGAGACAGAAAATAATGGTATAGCAGCCGAGTTTATAGTTATAGATATGAATTCGACTGATGGTGTTGTACTTGAGGCTTTGAATATTATAAAAGAGAATAATCTGAGAGGATGCGTTATCCAAAGCGGCGGAAGTACGGTCAGTTCAGCTTTAAATACAGGGATATATAAATCCAACGGTAAATATGTGACCTTTGTATATCCTTCGAGGATGTATAAGGATTATTTAGGGGAATACTATTCAGTTGCCAAGGAAAAAAATGCAGATTTTGTATTTGCTGCTCCTGAGACAAAGGACGGTAACAGGATCCTTGTTACAGATGATATTACAGGAACGGATATGATCGTCAGCCTTGTCAAATCATCTGTTTTAATGGCTTTTACAGCCGTTCTTCTTGAACGCCGGTTTCTTGTAGATAATGGTATCCGTTTTTATGAGGATTGTTCGTTAGGCTATGCAGAAGCATTTATTTACAATGTTCTCCTTCATTCTCCCAAAATCGGTTATTCGGGAATGAGTCTTGTAAGGGATGAGATCAGCGGTCAGAATAAGGATGAAATAAGCTTAAAGAGCAATAATTGTTTTGAGCGCTTAGATGCAATGGTCAAGGTTTTCGGAGAAGCAAAGGAATATCATAAAAATGATAAGGTTCTCCTGAATACATTGGAATATCATAAGCTCCCCTCAGTAGCTATGTCATGTGTTGATAAGCTTCTTTCAGAAGGGTTTAAGCAGTCATCCATAAAAAAGCTTCTTAAATCAAAAAAATATGATCGGTATATTGATTTTTCAATGGATACACCATTTGAATTAAGAAATAAGATCATTATATGGAAAACATTGCCGTGGCTGTATAAGCCCTGATATTGTGCAAACTAAAAAGACTGACACATTTTTGTGTTGGTCTTTTTTAATTCTTGATCTTTCAAATTATAATAAGCATTTGATGTTGACGAAAAGGGGATATTTATGATAATATTCTATTAGAAGGGAGATGGTATATTGAAAAAACGTTTACTCATTTTGTTTATTGCTTCTTTGATGTTTGCTTCTGCCGCTTGTACCGCGGAAAATAAGGATGAAAAAGAATCATCCGTTGTGTCTGATGCTTCTTCTCAGGTGTCCGCTGAAAGCAAAACAGAATCAATTTCATCTACAGATTATTTGTTAATGAAAAGCTTTGGCGAGCTGTGGATGTGTGACACATTTTATATTGATGTAAATATGTCGGTCGAATATGATGCTGTTTCTTCGGGTGATGTTTCATCATCTTCAAAAGCTTCTGAAACATCTTTACAGACGAGAAACAGAACAAATTATTCGTTTATAATTGCAGTTGACAGAGTTAATGAGATCGCAGGACTGAACATGATGTCTGATGTCGGAAATCAGTCGCTGCTTCTTAAGGATAAATATCTTTATTCGATTGATCATAATTCAAAAACATATACTAAAAAGCTTTATTCCGGTACGGCTGATGATTTCGGTTCGGAATATACCACTAAGATACTTCTTGGTTCTGTTAATAACTGTGTTTTTGAAGAGAGAGGAACAACTTCATTTGGCGACCAGCAGGTGACCTTTGAGAAATACCGTGTGACTGCATCAGATACCGGTTCGGTAAATTCTTCACTCGGAAAGGTTTATACCACATATTATTTTGATTCAAAGCAAATTCCTGTTGCACAGATAGTTGAGACCGATACAGGAAAAACAACATTTACATTTAACAGGATATCCGAACAGATCGTAGTACCGGATATTTTAGAAATTCCAGAGGATTATAAGGAAATCAGCGGATAAATATTGAATTTTTCTTTTTGTGATGTTGACATATACTCTGATACTGTATTATAATAAAATCAGCGGTTTATATAAAAAATTATACAGGCGT
>CACXDV010000224.1 GCA_902766585.1 uncultured Ruminococcus sp. | reverse complement strand
TTATTATACTGTAAAAAACACAATATATAATTCTATTTAGGAATTAAAACATCTAAAAGTGAAAGACAATTTTCCTCTATCGTATAATTTTTCCTGAGTTGACGTTTAAATACATTTACACTATTGTAATTTTTTTTTAAAAGTAATATAATAGCCTTGTAAAGTGTATATATGCGGAGGTAAACGGATGCATTATCAGAACAATAATGCCCCGCCCTTCTGCATCGCCAAAATCAAAGGACAGATAATGTCCGAAAACGGAGAATAACGATAGCTATGTTAAAGATATTCAATGCTTTGGGATCGCATCGCAGAGCAATACTGTTCCTGTGGGACTTTGTTCTGTGGAATATCTCCTATTACCTTTCATATGGAATAAACAAGGACGATATGCTTATCAGCGCGGAACCGGAGGCTTTCTGGTGGGGACTGCTTATCGAAAATATTTGTTTTATTACGATATTCCTTTTGTTCCGCCTTTATGACAAGCTGTGGAGATATGCGGATATTGAGGATTTCTTCCTTGCGGGTATCGCGTCCCTGTCGGCAAACCTTGCTTTCATGCTTATAACTATGGGAATAGGCTTTTTCCGTCCCGGGTTTAATATGGGAACAAGGGTATATATAAGCTTCGCGCTTATGTCGGCATTCTTTGTGCTTATGTTCCGGATCCTGTACCGTCTCAATAAAATACTTGAACGGCGGAATCTCGCGCAGAAGACAAAAAGAAGGCTTCTTATAATAGGAGCCGGAGAGGGCGCGCTTTCACTTCTCAGTGAGCTTTCCAAGACGCCGGGAAATGAATATAACCCTGTATGTATAGTTGATGATAACAAGGAAAAGCTTCACAGGCGTATCGGCGGTGTTGAGGTCGTGGGTACGACCTATGAGATACCCGAAATTTGTGAGGAAAACGGTATAGAGGTAATAATCTTTACCATTTCACAGATAAGTCTTACGGATAAGAAGCGTATTCTTGATTCCTGTACCAAAACTCATATCGAAGTAAAGATAATACCAAACATATATAATCTTCTTACTTCCGGAGAAAATATAACCGCCTCTATCCGTCAGGTAGAGGTCGATGACCTTCTCGGCAGAGAGCCTGTTGTATTCGATACCGAGAAATACGGAAAGTATCTTATCGGTCAGACCGTTCTTGTAACGGGAGGCGGAGGTTCGATAGGCTCGGAGCTTTGCCGTCAGATAGCGGGACTGCACCCGAGGCATCTTATAATCCTTGATATCTATGAGAATAATGCCTATGAAATACAGCAGGAGCTTATCAGGAAATACGGCAAAAGTCTTTCCTTTGAGGTGCAGATAGCTTCTGTGCGCGACAGAAAGAAGCTTGAGCATATTTTCAGCTCACAGCAGATAGATGTTGTATTCCATGCTGCCGCTCATAAGCACGTTCCGCTTATGGAAACCAATCCTGAAGAGGCTGTGAAGAATAATGTATTCGGAACCCTCAAGCTTGCGGAAACAGCCGATAAATATAATGTAAAAAATTTTGTGCAGATATCCACCGATAAGGCGGTCAATCCTACAAGCGTCATGGGCGCGTCAAAGCGTATATGTGAAATGATAGTTCAGATGATGGGCAGGAGAAGCAAGACGAATTTTGTCGCTGTAAGATTCGGCAATGTCCTCGGCTCCAACGGCTCTGTAATACCGCTGTTTAAAGAGCAGGTGCGCGCCGGCGGTCCTGTTACGGTGACTCATCCGGATATTATCAGGTATTTTATGACCATTCCCGAAGCGGTTTCACTTGTGCTGACAGCGGGAAGCCTTGCCAAGGGCGGAGAAATATTCATTCTTGATATGGGTGAGCCTGTGAAGATTCGTGTTCTTGCAGAAAATCTTATCAGGCTTTCGGGCTTTAAGCCTTATGAGGATATCAAGATCGAATATACAGGTCTTCGTCCGGGTGAAAAGCTTTTTGAGGAGCTGCTTCTTAATGAGGAGGGCATCACCAAAACCGATAATAAAAAAATATATATCGGCAAGCCTATAGTGTTTGATAATGATGTATTCTTCAAGCATCTGAAGCACCTTTACTATGCTGCTATGCGTAATGACAAGGATGAAGTAGAGGCAGTGATAGCAGAGACTGTGCCGACATATCATCACGAGATCGACGGCGCTGAATCACTTCCTGAAAATATTGAAGAAAACCCTGATGAATAATAAAAAGCTGCTGCATTTTCCGGTGCAGCAGCTTATTTTTATTCGTCTTTATTCATCGTCATCTTCATCAATTTCAGCATCAACAAATCGTTCATCGTTTATCTTTTTTGAGGAACTGCGGCGAACCTCTTCTGCTTCTATCTTATATGATTTGATGAAGCGTCTTATGTAGATCATTGTGATGATATCCCAGATACCGCTTGCTATAAGGAAAGCGCCGAGAAACATCATCAGTATATTTGATGCGCCGAAGGGATTGACAAAGGCTATTACGCTGCCTGCTATCATTGCGACCGCGCCGAGCGCCTGCATCTGCCAGCCCTTTGATTTCATGCTTGAAAATTCCATAGCATACTGCAGCTTTATTATGCCGCTTATAAAAAGAATTATGCAGAGCACAACTGTAACGAAGGCGGCTATTATATCGGGCTTAAAAGCAATATATACGCCGAAGCACAGCAGGGCACAGCCCTGTACCAGCGCAAAGGAGCCGAAAATTTCATTCTTCTTCATGCGGATATATTCTATAAGCTTAAATACACCCCATACAGCTAATGCTGAACCGAGTACACGGCAGATAATGTCCTTTGATTCTCCGGGATATACTAAAAGAAGAATTCCGAGAGCGACTATGCCAAAATTTACGATAAGAAATTCGCGGGATATCTGCTTTGCTTTTTGTTTGATCCTATCCTCTTTTTTCATGGAAATACCTCCTCGCAGAAACGATTATTATAATAATAGAGTGGGACGATAAGCCGGGTTCTGTCGTGAACAGCCATCTATCTTGGCAGCCCGTTGCCGAAACTGCTCAATGCCACCTGCTGAAGCCATCGGGCCGATGAATACACTTCC